>CAYNVI010000001.1:0-52456 GCA_964400585.1 uncultured Pirellulaceae bacterium
ACGATGAAGTGCCCCAGCGGTGGCTGGCTGGAGGGTTCGGCGACCATCCAGACCGCGCCGGGTCGCGTCGACTGTTCTTTCCGCGCTCCGGGTGCGATCGTTCCATACGATTTTTTGCCGCCCTGCCGGTCGATCCAAAACAGTTCGACTTCGCGATCCCGTTGGTTTTCCAAGAAGACGGGAAAGGAACTCCCGGCGGTTTTCGACGGCGGCGCCTGGCCCGCAGCGGCGGGATGCCAGGCGAGCTTCGTCAGCGATTCCACCGAGGGCGCCACCCATTCGACAAATTCCGCCGGGGCTGCCTGCCGGAAAGCCGCTCGCTCTTCCTCCAAGGCAGGATCTTCGGCGAGATTCGTCCATTCGTACGGATCCTGGTCGATGTCGTAGAACTCTTCGCTGCCGTCTTGATAGTGGATGTAGCGGTACTTCCTGCCGCTGATGCTGTAGCTGCCGGGCTTGCCCATAAAAGTGACCGAACGATGGGGCCAGGCAGCCTGCGCGTCGCGTAACAGCGGCATCAAGCTGGGCGCGTCACAGCGAGCCTTGGAGGGAAGACCACACAACTCGGTCAGTGTCGGGAACAGGCTCAGTAGGTTCACCGGGGCATCACAAACCGTCCCGGCCGTCGTGCCGGCGGGCAGGGCGTCGACCAGAGCTGGCGGGACGCGGATGATCAAGGGCACACGGGTGACCGCCCGCCACGGCGTGAACTTCTGCCAGTGCTGCTTTTCGCCGAGTTGCCAGCCGTGATCCGACCAGAGCACAACGATCGTGTGGTCGGCATGCGGCCCTTCTTCCAGCGCGTCCAAGACGCGCCCCAGCATCGCGTCCGCAAAGTGGATCGATGCCAGGTAACCTTGCACTCCCCGTTTCCATTGCCCGGCGGAGCGGATGTGGGCGAAATAGCGGTTCTTGGCTGCCCGCACCCCCGCCGCGGGGATGTCGTCGAGGTCGTCTTCCCGGTAACCAGGAGGGAGTTGGATCGAATCGAGCGGAAAAGGCTCAAAGTACTTCTTCGGCACAAACCAAGGCTCGTGGGGCCGGTAGAGGCCGCACCCTAGGAACAGCGGCTGGTCCTGGGGCTGGCGCAGCTGTTTCCCCACCCACTCGCTGACCGACCAGTCGCCACCGAACGCTTCATCGGTCACGTCCAAAGCCGCCCAGTCGGTCTCCACGTACTGCCAAGGGCCACCCCGAGGTAAGTTGACCGGACGCTGCTTGGGATAGAACGTGGGAGGCAGCGGGTTTTCCGATTCGGGTTTGGGGAAGTAGTCGTCCCAGGAGGCGGCATCGATGAAGTAGTGCAATAATTTCCCGGAACCCGCGGCCCCGTATCCGTGCTGGCGAAAATAGGCCGGCAGAAGGACCTCGTCAGGCATGACCTCCCGCATCTGCTGGGCATTGTCGTACAGACCCGAACGGTTCGGGGCGCGTCCGGTGAAGATCGCTGAACGGCTGGGGTTGCAGGCAGGTGCCGGGCAATGGGCGTTGCGGAAGAGGACGCCGCTGGCCGCGAAGCGGTCCAAGTTCGGAGTGCGACTTTGGGGATGGCCTCCCAGGCACCCGATCCAATCGTTCAGGTCGTCCATGGCGATGCACAACACATGGGGGCGGGGCACCGAGCGCGTCGTCTGGGACGGCCCCTGGGAGGCGTCGCTGGCGGCCCCGACAGGAGTCGCCAACCCCATCAGCAGGCAGGTCCCCACGAACCACTGCACGGTTTGAACCACAATCGTCTCCTGGCTTCCGGTGGGAAAGTAAGCTTGAACCTGCCGCTGCCGGCTGGCAGCGGCTGGCGGGACGCGAGCTAACCGCTCACGCGGGTTTCGCGTGCGATTTTTTCCTCGCCGCCCGGGGCGACCGGCCCCCCGTTCCGCCGGGCAAACCCGCGCGGCCTCCTCATTGTAAGGCTTCCGCTCGCGCGTTGGCTCGCTGCGGGGAAAGGTGGTCAGGACGTTGGCCCCCCGTCGGCTGGCCCCCCGTCGGCTGGTTCGAGGGGCCGCCGCGACCGCCAGGGAAATTTTTTTCGCCGCGGGGCCGCTGCGGCGCGGCGACCTCCCGTTGGCACCGCTGCAGCGGCGCAGATCCTTCCCCTGCTGATTCCCCTGGCAGCACACACCGATTCCTCGTTGTTTGCTAACCGCGTCTTCACAGGGCACGAAGAACATTCGCCGCTCACGCGGATGACAACAGAGGGCAACCCAGTCATTCCGCTTTTCAAGCGTGGACTGTTTCCAAGGGGAGAGACTAGATGAAACGACTGTCTTCGGTGAAGACGCAACGCGGCTTTACGCTCGTCGAGCTATTGGTCGTGATCGCCATTATCGGCGTGTTGGTAGGGCTGCTGTTACCGGCGGTGCAGTCCGCTCGCGAAGCCGCGCGACGCATGCAGTGCAGCAACAATTTGAAGCAATTGGGGCTGGCCATGCACAACTACCACAGCACGCTGAATGTCTTCCCTTCGGGCGTGATCAATCCTGTAGGGGACGACCCCAACGGCCGCCATGGAAGCGGGGCGCCGGGGATGGGGGGACCGTGGATCTGCTTACTGCTTCCCTACCTCGAAAAGTCCGCCTTGCATGACAACTACATGAAAATTGTCAACGAGCGGAACGAGGCGGTCGACTGGTTTGGCAACGGGGTCTACCGCGACACGCCGATCGGTGACACACGGATCTCGGCGATGGATTGTCCTTCCCATCCACGCAGCAAGGAACACATGGCCAACGGTACGGGAATGGAGCATCTTTCCCGCGGCAACTATGCGGCGTGCTATGGCAAGGCCGGCTACGGCATGGTGCACACCAACGATTCCCAGGTTGGCGGCGTGTTCGGAAATAACTCGAAGCTGGCGATGCGAGATCTGCTCGACGGCAGCTCCAACACGATCGCCTTGAGCGAGGTCAAGTACCGGTTGCCGGGTGGGAATTCCTCAGGAGACATCCGCGGAACCTGGGCCTACGCCACGATGGGGGGCAACACCTTCACAACGCAAACCGGTCCCAATTCCAGCGTCGGTGACCGAATCTGGGGGTGCCGATCGCTCCCCGAGGAAGGCATGCCCTGCACTTCAAGCAGCAACTATTCGGAACTGTTCGCGGCCGCCCGCAGCTACCACGTCGGAGGCGTGCAAGTGTCGATGGCCGATGGGAGTGTGCGATTCATCTCGGACAATCTCGATCTCCTGACGTGGCAGGCGCTTGGCAGTCGCAGTGGCAGGGAAGTTGTGGACGATTTCTAGCGAGCGTTCAGCGATCACTTCCTCGGCCCCGTCGTCCCTTCCAGCGGAAGGCGGGGCCGAGGGGTTTCAAAACAGCGGCCGTGATTTTTTCGCCGTCGCTTCGAGGGTATGTGTCCGAGACCAATCAACGTGCTCGGCATTCAGGAATCAAGACTTCATTCGGAGACCCCGCAGGGGCAAAACACATGAAATGGGATCAAAACCGGTTCGCTCGTTGGGCCGCCGGTCTGTTGCTGGTGGTCACGACGATCGGATGTGGGGAAGCCGACCAACTGGAGGTGTACCCCGTGCAGGGACGTGTCAACTTCCGGGGAAAGCCGATGGCCGGCGGAGGTTCGATCGCGTTCATTCCCGTCAGCGGGCAGGAGGGCAAGACCGCCGGGGGTGAAATCCAGGAAGACGGCTCCTACTATCTGTCCACTTATGGGGACGGAGACGGCTCGATCCCCGGTGAGTTCCGGGTTGTGATCACGCAAGTCGTCGAATCCGAACCCCAGGCCGTGTCCGACGGTGAGGGCATGAACGAAGCGGCGCCGATCGCCAACTCCGGTTCCCGCGTGGATGAAGCAGACTGGATTCCACCGATCTACTCGGATCATCGCAACTCGCCGCTGACGGCGCGGGTCGAGGCAACGGATTCGAATCAGCTGAATTTCGAGCTTAAGCCCTAGGCGTTCCGGTAGCGATGTCGACGACGACCCTGGCACCAAGCCCCCCTCCGGTTTCTTCGCCGGCCGACGTTCAAGCTCCGCGGAATCCGGCGGCAGTCGCTGATGTGGCCGCCGTGCGAGGCTGGCTTGTGGGCCCCTGGTTCGATCTGTTGCTGGTGGCGAATGTGGCGTGGCCACTGCTGTTGCTGGCGCAATGGCGCGAGGGCTTCGACGGCCGCGCGGGGGTGCAGTTTTGGCAGCTGTACTTTGTGACGACCCCGCATCGCTGGATCACGTTGTTCATCGTCTTCCTCGACCGCGAACGGTTTGCCGCCCGCCGCCAAACGTTCCTGGCGGTGGCCGCTGTCGCCGTCGCGTTCTGCCTGGGCGTGCGGATGACGACGGGCACCCTGACCTGCTTGCTGGCGCTCGACTACGTGTGGAACGGCTGGCATTTTGCGGCCCAGCACCACGGCATCTATCGCATTTATGGACGCCTTAGCATGGCCGCGGACACGACAGGTCGGACGCTGGAAAAATGGCTGATGCGCGGGTTTTTGATGTACGTGATCCTCCGCGTCGCGGGGGTCACTTGGGCCGCTCCCCGCTTGGAACAAGGGCTCGCCAATCTGGACTGGGTGGTGCTGAGCATCCCGGCTTGGTTGATCTGCCGGAATCTCATCCAGCGGCCACGCGCCCTCGGGCAGTTGAGCTATTTGGCGAGCGTGACGACGCTCTACTTGAGTCTTCTCTGGGCCGTCCACAGTGGACGGCCTCGACTCGTGCTTGTGCTGGCGACGGCGGCCGCCCTGTTTCACGCGGTCGAGTACCTTTCGGTCGTCGCGTGGTCGGTGCGACAACGCCACGCCAAAGCTGCCAATCGAATGGGACTGCTTGGATACCTGGTTCCGCGTTGGGGGATTGCCTTAGCCGTCTTCGTCGTGGTTCTGGGTGCGGGCGGCTGGCTGATGGATCAACACTGGGTCGAAACCTGGCTGTTGTTGAACGTGGTCGCCGCCTTCATGCACTATGCCTATGATGGCTTGATCTGGCGCAAGCCGGCTGCCGCCACAGGGGCCTGAGCGAATGAGCGCGTTGGACGACAGCTTGCTGAAACGGCCCGTGCTGTTCCGCTTTCCCGGGACCGCGGTACTCCCTTCGCTTGCCGTGCTACTGGCCGCCAGCCTCGCATGGTGGGGCGGCGACGGGGTGCTGCCGATCTATGTTTGGCCCGACGTGATGGCCGTCTACCTTTTCAGCGCGTTCCCCCTGGCCGCCGCGCTGACTTCCTGGTTTGCCCGGGATGACCGCCAGGGGGGCGCCATCGTTTTCGGCGGGGCCGGCCTGACGCTGGCTACCGCGCTGCTCGTTTTACCCGCTACGGAAACCGGGACGCGCAGGGCCGCCGCAGCGTTCGGTTTGGTGGTAGGGATCTTGTGGTGGGTCTCCGCGCTGCGCAAAAGCATGGCACGCTCGCCGCAGCATGCTCCCCGCTGCAGCCCGGTGCCTCTGCTGGTGATCGGCGGACTGCTCCTGTGGCTGCTGCCTACCGTCTACGTCCAGGCCCGCTGCCGACATGACACGCAACGCCTGGAGGAACTGCTGGAACAGAGCCGGCTGGGCGAAGCGCGTCTGCTGGCGCAGCGCCTGCTTGAACTGTCTCCCTCCCTTTCCTTTCACGAAAGGCCTCTCCCCCAGGTCGCTGCGGAAATCGAGGCTACCGTGGAGCAACTCGATTCGCTCGTGGCACAACCGTTAGCGGCGGACGCCGGCGAGGCGGAACGGATCGAGCGTGCCCGCCAGTTCGCGATCCTGGGGCGCAATGAGGCGGCGCTCGACTTGCTCTCGGCGCCTCCGACCTTTGCGGGTTTGCCCCCCACCTGCAACTTGCGAGGCACGATCCTCGAAACGCTTGGACACTGGCAATCCGCTTGCAAAGCTTACCGCCTGGCAAAGGAGGCTTGGCACCAGCAAACTCGCAGCGCACCGCAACAGGCGGGTTTGGTCACGGCCCTCACGGGGATCGCCTACTGTGAACGAAAGCTCGGTCGTTACCCTCAAGCGGAAACCGCGTACCTGTCTCGGTTGACGCTCGCGCCGGATGCGGATTCGCACTTCCTGCTGGCCCAATTTTACGAGGATACGCAGCAAACGGCCTCCGCGCGAAGGCACGCGCAGCGGGCCGTCGCCCTCGCACCGGAACGTTACCAAGAGCGGGCCGAGCAATTGCTCAACAAGCTCGCCACCTTCCACTTCGGATGCCTTACGAGCAATGACCCTTATCCCGCTGTCCCCGATTAGGAGTGAATGATGACAAAGTTTTCTCGTCGTGAAATGATCAAGATGGGTGGTGCGCTGACGCTGGTGCCCGCCAGCCTAGGGGGCGCCTCGACCGCCTCGGCAGCGACGGAGACCCCCCTGGTCGACGGCCCACCACCGCTGCCGGGCGACGGTGCGTTTACCGTGGCGGTCCTGCCCGACACCCAACTCTATAGCGAGCGTTATCCCGATCAGTTTATCGCGCAGACCGAATGGATTATCGCGCAACAGAAGGCCCGCAACATCGCCTGCGTGCTGCATCTGGGAGACATCACCAATCACAATACGCCGGCGGAGTGGGAAAACGCGGTCGATGCCCTCAACCGCCTCGATGGCAAGCTGCCCTACTTCATGGCCTTGGGCAACCATGACTACAGCGAAGGAGGCCGCTGCCACGACCGCACCACGCGTTTCAACGACTATTTTCCGCTCGCGAAGTACGAACAGTTGCCCAACTTCGGCGGCGTCTATGACAAGGAACCTCAACGGTTCGAGAACAGCTACCACTATTTCACAGCGAATGGTCGGAAGTTCTTGGTCCTGGCCCTCGAGTTCGGCCCGCGTGCCGACGTGATCCGCTGGGCCAACGAGGTCGTCGCTCAGCACCAGGATCACGAGGCGATCCTGATCACGCATGCCTACATGTATTACGACGAAACACGCTACGACTGGGCCAAGTACGGCAGCAAGCAGTCGTGGAATCCCCACAGCTATGGCGTGGCCAAAGCCACCGGCGATGACGTTCACGATGGCGAAGAATTGTGGCGCGACCTGGTGAGCCGGCATGACAACTTCATCATGACCCTCAACGGCCACGTCCTCAACGACGGACTCGGGCAATTAACCTCCTCCACGCCCGGCGGCCAAGATGTGCATCAACTGCTGGTGAATTTCCAAATGAAGCCCCACGGGGGTGATGGCTGGCTGCGTTTGCTCGAATTTCCTGCCGATCAAACGGAAATCAAAGTCGCTGACTATTCACCGACCCTCGACCAGTGGAATCGCTCGGAAGCCAACCGCTTCTCCTTGCCGCTGTAGCCGATCCCATCTAGGCCGGGGCCGAAGCCCTGAATAGAATGGGGACGCCGTGTTCGCTCCGACGGTTCGGCTCGCCTGGCGGGTCGGCCCGTCTGCCGAGCGCGCACATCCGGCGGGTCGGCCGGGGCACTCCGCCCGCCGGCCCGGCCGCGCAGGAAGCCTTCCCCCGACCGCCTCGATGGCCTAGTGAACGTGAACGACCGAGCGCTCGACCAAGCAACGCGCCCCGCGGATGATGGGGCCCGCCCCGCGGATGACGGGGAACGTGCCGCCCGCCTACACGCCTCCTGCCAGCGGATCCGCGAACAGGTGGGACGCGTCGTCGTCGGACAGGATGAGACGGTCGAACAATTACTGATCGCCATCCTGGCCCGCGGCCATTGTCTGCTGGAAGGGGTCCCGGGGTTGGCCAAGACGCTGATGGTGCGGACCCTGGCCAGCGTCATGGATTTACAATTCCACCGCATCCAGTTCACTCCCGATCTGATGCCGGCCGACATCACGGGGACCGACATCATCCAGGAGGACCCGCACAGCGGCGCGCGTCATCTGGTGTTCGAGAAGGGGCCGATCTTCACGCAAATGCTCTTGGCCGACGAGATCAATCGGACGCCACCCAAGACTCAAGCAGCGTTGTTGGAAGCGATGCAAGAGCACGAAGTCACGGCGGGTGGAAAGACGTATCGGCTCCAGGAACCTTTTTTCGTGCTGGCGACCCAGAACCCGATCGAGCAGGAAGGAACGTTCCCGCTGCCGGAAGCCCAACGCGACCGGTTCCTGTTTCACGTCGTTGTCGATTACCCCAGTCGCGACGAGGAATCGCGGATCGTCGACCGCACGACCACAGATTTTGCCGATCGTCCGGAGACCGTGGTCAGCGGCGAAGAGATCCTGGAATTCCAAAACGTGGTTCGCGTGGTGCCCTTGCCCGCGCATGTCAAGGATTACATCCTGGACGTCGTGCGGAGCGCGCGTCCCAAAGCGGAACAGGCTTCGACCTGGGTGCAGCAAACGATCGATTGGGGACCGGGTCCCCGCGCCTGCCAACAATGGGTGCTGGCGTGCAAGGCCCGCGCCCTGATGAGCGGACGGCAACATGTCACGATGGACGATTGCCTGACGCTCGCCAACCCGGTCCTGCGACACCGCATCGTCCCGACCTTTGCTGCCGAAGCCGAAGGCCTGACCGTCGATTCCATCATCGCGCGTTTGCTGCAAGAAACGCCTCGCCCACGTTAGCCGCTGTCCAGTTCACCGGTGATCCTCAACGCGGCACCCCTACTCGATGGCCGACCAAGATCTCTTTACCGCTGCCCAGATGACGCGCTTGTCCGGCCTGCGGGTGCTGGCCCGCCAAGCGGTCGAGGGGAGCTGCACCGGAATTCACAAATCGCCTCATAAAGGGGTGAGCGTCGAGTTCCGCGAGCACCGGCCATACGTTCGCGGCGACGAGGTTCGCAAGATCGACTGGAAGGTCTACGCCAAGACCGACCGATTCTACATTCGCGAATTCGAAGAAGAGACCAATCTTCGCTGCACGTTACTGCTCGATTCCAGCGGATCGATGGCCTATCGCGGCCGTCGGGCACCGGTCTCCAAACACGAATTCGCGATTCAGGTATGCGCTTCACTCGCCTACTTGTTGCTCAGACAACAAGACACCGTCGGTCTGCTCACGTTCGACGAAACGCTGCGCGCCCACTTGCCACCGCGGGGGCGTCCCTCGCACCTGCAAGCCTTGCTGGGGCAGATGGTTCGTAGCGAACCGGGCGGAGAAACCGAACTCGGAGCGGTGCTCCAACAAGTCGCCGCGCGACTGGGACGTCCGGGGCTGCTGGTGTTGGTCTCCGACTGCTTTTGCGATGTCCCGCGATTGACGCAAGCGCTGTCGCGGCTGCGGGCCGCCCGGCACGAAGTCATCGTCTTCCAGCTCTTCGATCCCGACGAAATCGATTTCCCCTTCCAGGGACGCAAACAGCTCAAGGCCCTGGAGCGTTCCTTGGGCACCCGGCTTATCGACGCCCAGACGCTCCGTCAAGGCTACCTGGAGCAACTGGAGGTGTTCCGCCAAACGCTGACCGAAGGCTGTCGCCGCAACCGCATCGATCTGCTCAGCCTGACGACCGACACGCCGCCGGCGGACGCCCTGGCCGCTTACGTCACGCATCGGAGACGCCGCCGATGACGTTTTTGAACGGCATCCTGGCCTTGGGCACGCTGGCGACTCTTCTGCCGCTGGTGATCCATCTGCTGAATCGCCAGCGGTTTGAAACGATCGATTGGGCGGCGATGCATTTCATCGCGGCCGTCCATCAGGCGAACAAGCGGCGTTGGCGTTGGCATGAAATCGTCTTACTGATGATCCGTTGTGCGATTCCGGTGTTGCTGGCCTTGGGATTGGCCCGCCCGGTGCTCACCGCTTGGCGCGCCCCCGGAGCGACCCAACCATCCACCACGGTAGTGCTGCTCGATGACAGTGCCAGCATGCGCCAACCGTTGACGCCCGGCACGCCCGGCTTTACCGAAGCACGCCGCCGGATCGAGGAAACCTTGGACCAGACGGCGCCCAACTCCGAAGCGAATGTGATCCTCACGGGAGGCGTGTTCGCAGGGCTTGCCGATACCCTGACGACCGACTTGGACGATCTCCGCGAGATGCTTCGTCAACAGGAAGCGACGACCGGGTCGCTTGATCTTCGTGGCGGCGGGCAAGCAGCGATCGATCAATTGGCTGCGGCGACCAATCCATGGCGTCGCCTGCTGATCTTTAGCGATTTCGCCTCGGCGGATTGGCAGCCCGCCGGTCAGGAACTGGCCACGGCCCTCCGCAGCGCCTTCCGAGATCAACCGCTCCCTCCGGAGGTGCTGCTGGTGCCGTTGCGGGGCGAACCTCTCGACCACAATTTAGCCGTCACCTCCATCACGGCCGACAAGCCGCACGCGGTGGTCGGGCAAACGGTCGGTTTCTCGGCCACGATCGTCTCCCGCGGACGGACCGCCGGGGGCACGTTCCCAGGGCACTGGAGCGTCGATGGAGTCCGTCAGGAATCGGTGCAGGCGACCCTCGAAACGGACGACCAGGTCTCGCTGAAAGGAAGCTTTGCGTTTACCGAAACCGGGACCCACCGCGTGCGGTTCGCCATCGATGGCCAGGATGCGGTCCCTCACGACGATGCCTTCGACTGGATCGTGTTTGTCGATTCGCCCACCGAGGTGCTGCTGGTCGACGGTCAACCGAGCCGCGAACCGCTGGCTGGTGCGGCCGATTATCTTTCCATCGCGCTGACGCCTTTTGCCCTGGCGCGGGATGGCCGAACCGACGGCATCCGTTCCCGGGTGGTGACGGTCGACGAGCTCACCGCCGAAGCCCTTCAAACCGTCGATACGCTCGTCTTAGCCAACGTTCAGAAGCTCGATCCGCAGCGTACCGCGGAGCTCGTCGAGTTTGTTTCCCGCGGCGGCCACTTGGCGGCCTTCCTGGGGGACGGTATCGACCCCAACTGGTACGACCGGCTTTTCCAACACGACGACGCCGAGCCTTTGCTCCCCGTCCGTTTGGCGGCCGAAGCGGAGACGACCGACCCGCCGCTGCGAGTGAATTTCGTCGCCGACGGAGTATCGTTCCAGCCCCTGCGGGAAGCGGTTGGTGATCGTCTGGAAGGCGTCGAGATCGGGCGTTACCACGGCTGGCGAACCAGCCTCCCCGAGCGGGCGGACGGGACGTACGACCCGCGTGTCGATGTCGTGCTGCGGCTCTCCAACGGAGATCCTTACCTGATCCAGCACCGCTGGCAGCAGGGCCTGGTCAGTCTCTGCGCCGGACCCGCCGACGCCGACTGGAGCAATTGGCCGATGCGGCCCGCGTTTCTCCCTTGGGTGCAATCGCTGTTGGGACAACGGCATCTCACCATCGACCGGTCGCTCAATCGGCCGTCGGGCCAATCGCTGATCGATCGGTACCGCCCGGAGGCCGTAGCGGAATCGATCGAACCCGACGTCCGCACCAGCGAGGGCGATCCTGTGGCCGCCGAAATCGCCGCCGCCGGAGGCGCGGTCCGCGTGCAGACCGCACCGCTGCGAAATCGCGGTGTGTATGCGATTCGCTACGGCGAGGAGGCGGAACATCTCGGTTCGATTTTCCTCCCGGCGACGGAATCGACGCGATCGACCTTAAGCGATACCGAGCTGGCCGAACTGGCCCGTGAAATGAATGCGATCGTCGTCTCTGACGCGACCGCGCTGGCCGCTTTGCAGAAAGAACGCCGGGCAGGACGCGAGATCTGGCCGTGGCTGCTCACCGCCGCGATGGTGCTGATGCTGTTCGAAGTGTTCTGGCAACAGTCGATTCGCCCGCTTCCCCGCACGACAGGGGTCTCGCGTTGAGCTCGCTGCGTTTCACCACCCTGTTACCCTGGTGGCTGACGATCCCCGGCCTGCTGTTGGTGGCTGGACTGATCTGGATCTACTACCGCCGGGAAACGCGCCACTTGGCAGGCTGGCCCGCTTGGCTGCTGCCGACGCTGCGCTCCGTGGCGGTCGTGCTGCTGCTGCTGACGTTCCTCGGTCCCGTGATCACCTGGCGTTGGATCGACGGGGAATTGGGGCGGGTCATTTTCGTGGTCGATCGTTCCGACAGCATGCAGGTGGCCGATGTGGAGGGTGCTCCGGGGCTCGGCCCTTCGCGACGCAGCCCTTCGCGACTCGAGGCGGCCCGCAGGTTCCTGTTCGCAGGGGACCGCCCTCTCGTCGATCGGCTTCGGCAAACACACCGCATGCGGGTGGTGGCCGGCAGCGGGAGCGTGACGGACACCGAGGGGACCGCCGCGCTGGAAACGATCTGGGACCACCGTGACCCCGCCGGAAACTCCGCCGCCGACAATCCGGGGCCCGCGCGGCTCGACCCCCAAGGGACCGCGACCGACCTGGACCAGCTAATCCGTCAAGCCGCCGGCTATTTGGGCGAGGCCGCGTCGCCGCCCCCTTCGGCCTCTTCCGCCCAGCCGCACGGCGCGGTCGTGCTGCTTTCCGATGGCCGTCAAACTTCGGACGCGACGCCGCTGACGACCGCCCGACAATTGGCAGCGGAGAATATCCCGATCTACACGCTGGCGATCGGCGAACCGACCGAGCCCCCCGATGTCGCCGTCGTCAGGGCAAACGTGCCGGATCGGGTATTTTTTCGGAACCGCCTGCAGGGTTCGTTGTCGATCAAGGAAAGCCTGCCGGCGGGACAGTCCTACGAGGTGCAGATTTCGCACGATGCCCATCTCCTGTGGGAGCAGACGGTCACCAGTGGTTCCCCGGGCGTCCGCGACCTGGCCTTTGAAATCGGTCTCGAGGAGGCTACCAAGCGAGTCGCGGAACGGGAGCCTCGGTCGGCGGCCGAAGCAACCGCTGGGGCGGGATCACCGCAGGCGGCCGCGGGGCTGCGTCTCGACGTCGCGGTCACGACCACCGCGGAAGAAGCCGACTTGACGAACAACGATTACCAATTTGGCGTGTGGTCGATCACTCAAGCAACCCGCCTGCTGATCGTCGACGGCCGCAGTCGCTGGGAAACGCGGTACCTGCGAAATCTGTTCGCCCGCGACCCGCAATGGCAGGTCGATACGACGATTGCCGGCCCCGCCTCCGAGGCGCAGGAAATCCCTCGTACGCTGGGGCCCGGTGGTTTTCCCGACAAGCTCGAGGAACTGTCGCGTTACGATGCCGTCGTGCTCGGCGAAATCCCGCCGGGTCTGTTGTCGCGCGCCCAACTGAAAACTTTGAAACAGCGGGTGGATCGCGGAGGCGGCTTGGTCGTGATCGACGGAACGCGTGGCCATTTACAGCAACAACTGGATGGTCCACTGGGGGATTTGATCCCGGTCCAGTACCGTCCGGGGCAACCCGTTGCCGCCGAAGACTTGCGGCCCCAACCGACGCGTACCTACCAGCATCTCATCGCCCTCGACGGAATCGCCGAACGTAGCGATACGATTTGGCGGAACCTGATTCCACCGCGAGCCCTGGTTCCCAGCGAAGCCCTCCCGGGGACCGAAGTCTTGGTCTCCGCAACCACGGCCCGCGGCCCGCTTCCCTGGCTCGCCATCCGTCGCTACGGAGGCGGCCGGGTCGCCTATTTGGCCGCCGATGAAACCTGGCGTTGGCGGATGGATGTGGCCGATTTACACCACGGTCGATTCTGGACCCAGTTGCTGCGAAGCGTGATCCCGCCGCTCTATCCGGTCGGCAATGCCTTCGTCGACCTCGACAGCGGTCCGCGTTCGCGACCTGCCGGAGAGCAGGCAGAGATCCGTGCCCGCTTGCGTGATCGCGACGGGCGTCCGCAATCCGACGCGTTGGTCGACGCGGTCGTCCTGCGCGATCAGCAGCCGTTTGCCACCATCAGTCTGGCCGTCTCGGATCCCCAACTGGGGACCTACACGGGACTCACCCCGCCCTTGCCGGCAGGTGCTTACACGGTGCAGGTCCGCGCGTCGGGGTACACGCAGGAGGCCTTGGCGGTCCAGTCGCCGATCGCGGTCGAACCGACGATCGGCCAAGAAACGCTGTTTCAGGCCGCCGACCCCGGCTTGCTGAGAGATATCGCCGAGGCCGCGAAGGGCCGCAGCCTGTCGCTCGATTCCCCGGAAGCTCTGCTCGAAGCCTTGGCGCCGCTGGCGACCGGACGCGTCGTCGAAGTCGAACTGCCCCTCTGGCAAAGCTTTCCTTGGTTTCTCGTGTTGATCGGTCTGCTGTCGCTAGAATGGTTGCTCCGGAAAGGAGCAGGCTTGATTTAGACGCGATCTGAAAACCCGGAAAGCGAAAAGCGGCTCGCGAAGCGACTCCAACCTTTCTTGAAGCCTCCCAGCATGCATCCCCCGCTCGACAATTCGGCGATCGGCCAATTCTTGCAATCTTATGACCGCCGCGACAAGTCGCTTCGCATGTGGCGCGGCTTGGGCTTGTGCGTCGGCACCACGATCTGCTTGTTATTGGCCGCGATCCTCCTCGACTGGCTCGTCATGCTGCCGGAACCTGCCCGCTGGGCTCTGGCGGCGATCGCTTACTTGACCGCCTGCCTGATCGCCTGGAGAGGCTGCCTGCAACCGTTCCTGCGGGCCTCGGATCCCCGTCAACGAGCGATCGAAATCGAGCGGCTGGAACCGACGCTCCGCGACCGGCTCCTCTGCGCGGTCGAACTGCAGGCGGCCGCGGGGGCTTCGGCCGGCTCGCCGCGGCTGCGGGAAATCAGTCAAGCGAAGGTCGACGCTCAGATTCGCACCCTCGACGTCAACCGCTACCTTCCGTCTCGCGAGGCGATTCGCGGAAGTTGCTTTGCCGGCGGCGCCCTCGCCACGCTCGTCCTGTTGCTGCTGCTCCCCCACGTCGATTTGCCACAACGCCTCCAACGCGTGCTCTTCCCGGGAATCGACGTGGGGCGGCTCTCGCAAACCACGATTCGCATCGAGACACCCTCGCCGAGCGAAGGCATTGTGCCTGCCGAAGAAACGACACCGGTCCAGGTCGTGCTTGGCGGAACCATTCCCGCCGCCCTCCAGCTGCAATCGCGTGATGCCGCCGGCGATCAACAACAGCCGATGCAGCGGCGCGAGGGCGAGCGTTATGCACTGAATCTGCCGGTCGGCAAGGAACCGCTGAAGTACCGCATCCACGCCGGCGACAGCATCACGCCATGGCAGACCTTGACGCCCCGGCCACGGCCCCGGGTCGTGTCGTTCGCAAAGACGCTCCACTTTCCGGACTACGCAAACAGCGACCCCACCGTCAGGACTTCGGACGACGGCGGTCTGCAGGCCTTCCTCGGCAGCACCGCGGAACTGGAAATGACCTTTTCGGCTCCCTTGGATTCGGCCGCCTTGAGCGTCGTCTGGGACGATGGCGAACCCACCACTTTGCCGCTGGAACGGATCGCCGCCGATCGTTTCCAGACCAGTTTGCCGATCTTCGGTTCCGGCTCGTATCACCTGGAATTGATCGCCGCGGAAACCGGCTTCGACAATCCGTACGCGGCCACTTACCCGATCGAAGCCGTCGAGGATCTCCCGCCGCAAGTCCGCTTCCTCAACGCTTCCGGTCAACCGCTGTTGCGTCCGGCTAACGATTGGGTCCCGGTGACGCTTCAAGCCGAGGACGAATTACCGCTGGCGATGCTCGGCTACGAAGTCGCGGTGAATGGGGGTCCCTGGCAGCGAACCTCCTTGCCGCTTGCTTCCGCAGCCAACGAAAAGCCGCGATTCGTGGATCCTCAGTCCACGCTGCCTCCCCCCACGGCGATCTCGCTTTCGCATCCACTGGACCTGCTCCCCTTGAACCTGCGGGTTGGCGACTCGCTGCGTCTCCGCGGCGTCGCGATCGATCGCAAACGCCAGATCGCTCACACCGCGGTCCAGGAAATCGTGATCGAGTCGGTCGGTGCGGAGCCCCTCTCGCGCGAGGCATGGGATGATCGCCTCGCCTGGGCGGAAGCGATTCAAGCGTGGACCGCCGCGGTCCACGCCGCGAGTGAATCGGCTGCCGAAACGCTGAAAACGGCAGGGAAAGACGACGCCACCCCCGAGGAACTCCCGCAGCTTGACACCGACGCCCTCGCCGCGCTGGCCGATCCGTCCGAGGGGATCATCCGGCAGACGATCCGCCTGCTGGCAGAGACCGAGCGTCCGCTGGCCGGAGCACAATTGGAAGCAGTCGGTCGCCGCGTCGATCAGATCCAGTTCACGCTGCGAGATCTACTGGCGTCGCTCGATCGATTCGATGCGGCGGACAATCGGCCGGCGACGCGTCGCGAACTCGAACGCTCGCTTCGCCGTCTGGCACGTGACGCGGAGCGCACGGGAAGTCGTACGACCGAGTTCATCGGCTTTGATCTTGCCCGCGGTTACACGGCGGAGGTGTACGGGCTGCTCGAAGTTTTGCAGGTCCTTCGCCCCGCCTCAGCGGAGCAGGCCCCCTGGCCCCGTCTTCATCGGTACAGCACGCTGCTGGCCCACCGTCTCGCGGCGTTCGATACCTTGATCGCGGAAACGTCGAGCTTTCTCCCCGCACGGTCACGGCATCTGGCGACCGAGCTGCGGAATTGGCTGAGCGACCGGCGTTACCGTTTGCCTCAGATTCTTGAACAGACCACGGACCGCGAACCGGCGGGCAAAGAAGGGGCGCTGCGGTCCGCGTTGGCCGAGCTCCAGCAGCAGCTTCTCGACCGAACCAACATCACCGCACGAGATCGCGGACTCGCGCAAGGCACCGTCGACGGACTACGTGAACTCGATCGAGGTGCCCCGCCGCTGTTTCAAACCATCGACCGACTGGGAGAAGCTCTTCAGCGTTTGCAGGCAGCCGACCAGGCGGTCCTCTCCGCCAAAGATGCCGGGCAAATCGAGCAAGCCACAAACCGCCGGAGGCCGATTCAAAGCGAAGTGGAACGCGTCGCCAACGGGGTGCCGGTCCGACTCCGCCGGTGGGCGACCTTGCATCAATTGCGTCCCGATGCCAATGCCCGCTTCGCCGCCGATGCTGGACTCGCTAGCCGAGCCGTGGAAGCGGTCTTGTGGCGGCCCGACCAGGCACTTGCATCGGCGAACTCGGGGCTTCCCCTTCGCGACCGCGTCGAGTCGATCGCGGCGATCGCAAAGGACTACCGACAACTGGAAGCGGGACATCGTGTTGCCCAGTGCCGGATCGAGATCGAACAGCTGATCGCAGCCGAGCGTTGGGGCAGCGACCCGGTGGTCCGCCGCTTTGAATTGCCGGTACGTTGGGAACGCTTTCGCCAAGCCCTGGAAGATGCGGCCATCGCCCTGCGTTCGGCACAGCTGCCTGCGGAGATTCACGAAACGATCGACAACGTCCGGCGGGAGCCGCCGCAAGCGCGGATTTCTCAGGCGTTCTCCGCACGTCGCGGCAATCGCGATGCAGACGAACCGCTCTTCCGGCCCCTCCAGCAAATCCAGCAAAAACTCATCGCGGCTGAGCAGCCCCTGCAACCGATCCTCGCGGAAGCACGTCGGCGGATCGCGGCCTACGTTCCCACGATCTCTCAGTTGGCTGAAGCAGCGGCCGACACGCTGGAGCCGAGCGTGCCTGCCGAAGATGCCGGCAAAGACTTAGCCGCGATCACCCAGTCGTCGCCGTCTCCCGTCGCCGAGACCGACGAAGCCGAGCCAAACGCGGTGCCGCCCGAGGAGGCATTGGACCCCCAGGGATTTGAACAACAGCTCGAGCGATTACTTGATGCGTTGGTCGAGGAAGCCAACCTCGCCGATCTCGGCACGCGCGACGGGCTGCAGCAAGCGCAAGATGCCGAGGCCGCCAAGTCCCTGCTGCAGGCTTCGCAAGCAGCCCTTCAACAAACCGCAGCAGAGGCCGCGGAGGCGACGTCCGGCGCGGCCAATCCCGACGAAGCGAACCCTGCGGAAACGTCGTCTGCCGAAGCGGCGCTGCAGGCATCGCAGCAACAGATGCTCGATCATTTGGAAATCGTGCAACAACATTTCGCGACGCCAGCGGAGAACGCTGCTCCGCCTGCGGGGGAGACACCCAGCCCGCTGATGGCGGCGATCCAGGAAGCGGGACTCGATCGCGAAAACCGCCAGCGATTTGGCCCCCTCGAGCAATTGGTCGAAGCGAGCGAGCAGGATCCGCAAACCTTGCTGCAGCAGTTGGAAAGCGAGCTTCAACGCAACCCCGCCATGCAAGAAGCCCTTTCGGATATTTCGCGGACCGCCGTCGACCGCGTCCAGAACGCATTGCAGGCGGCGTCCGCACGGCAAGCGGCGATGCAGCGGGAAATCGAATCGGCCGACAGCGACTACCGCGAAACAAAAGAGCCGATCGTCAAGGCGTTGCGTACGCTGGCCGACCGTGTCTCGGAAATGGAACGTACCTTGATCAGCCAAGCGGAGAAGGCCGCCCACCGAGGGGACTTGGCCGATCTCCGCGACAACTTACGGGCGCAACGCCAACGACTGGACGAAACCGTCACGGCCGCGAAAAACCAAAATGCCGACACGCTGATGGCCGACCTCCGTCAAACCGCCGAGGAGGTCTCCGAATCCTTGGGCGAAGTGGCCCGGCAGCTGCAAAAATCGTCCGACCAGGCGAGCGTGCTACAGGAGACCCCGACGGAGGAGGATGCAGGCCGCCGCCGTCCGCTGGCCGAGGCTCTGAAGAAAGAAAATCGTCGCTTGCGGGATCGGCGTGTCCAAGATGCCGAGAAACGCTTGCGGTCTGTCCAACGTGAAGTCACCGACGCCGAACAGCGGACGCGCACCGCCCAGCGCAAGCTGCAGAAAGTCGAAGACCAGCTGGCCAAGCCGCAGCAGGAAGCGGAGCAGCAACCGGACGCGCGGGCGCGTCAGCAAGCGGTTGACCGACTGCAACAGCAACGCGCGCAGGCCCGCCAGCAAGCCCAGGACGCTCGGACCGCCCAGCAGCAGGCGCAAGCGAAACGGGATCGACACGAGGCTTGGTTGGCCGAGGCCCAAGCGACCCCGCAACCCTCCCTGCAAAGCGTCCACCCCGCAGCCGAAAACACCCAGGCGTTCGCCCAGGCGGCAACGTCCATGGCCCGCCAACTGCATCAACAGGCGGTCGACGTGGCGGAGGCCGCGGCTGCCGATACCGCGCCGGCTCCTCCCGAAAACCACCTGCGCTCGGCGACGTCCGAACAAGGCATGGTCCGTCAACAAGTGCAGGGGGCAGCCCAAGACTTGGCCCGTTCGGCGAGGCACGAAAGGCGCCTGGGGCAGGAGGCATCGTCCGAGCAACTTCAGAGCCAGGCGGACCAGGTTGCCAGCGTGAATCGGAACGAGGTCGCTTCGGCCCAGCAAGAACTCGACGGGGCGACCACGGCGGCCGAGCAAGCCGCGCCGGCTGCCGCGCCGCCCGCAACACCGCCGGCGGTTGCCGCGGACGCGGCCGCGAATCAAGCAGGTTCCCCCGCCGCAGCCGCCCCCTCGCAGGCGGCAGTCGCGGCACGTGATGCGTTGCAGGTGAGCGAAGCGGCGCTTCGCCAGCGTCAGCAAGACCTCGCCGCCCTCGCCGCCGAAGCTCCCAACGACGGGCTTCCGGACGGCCCCGCACCCGCCGCATCTCCGGGAGGCGAGAACCCGCCGGCGGCAACGACGCAGGCGGCCTCCTCCCAGCCGGACAGGCCTTCTCCGGAACTGCTCGCGCAAACGCTCGACCAACTCGATCAGCAACTTGCCAGCCCCGGCCAACCGGCCTCCGCTGGGCAACCGTCGCAGCAAGCTGCTGCCACCGCCGCAGCCGACGGACCTGTCCCCCCTCGTTTCCCCTCGCGGCTGCAAAGTGAAGCCAGGTCGCGCGGACGGCAATTAGCACAGCAACGGACCGCTGCCTCCCAATCGACCGCGTCATCCCCTCAGGGCGAACCGACCGATCCAGCCACGGGCTCGGTCGCCAGCGGGTCAAGCCCCGATTCCTCCAGCGAACCCTTCGGCCGCTTACCTCCGCCCGAGCGAGGCGGGAACGGCGACTGGGGCCAGCTAGGGACAATGACCGTGGACAACGCCGCCGATGGAGAGAACGAAGCCCTGCACCGAGCTTACCGCGGGCAACTGGAAGCCTATTTTCGCGTCCTTGCCGAACGCTCTCGTCAGCAGCCTCCCGTCGCCCCCTAAGTTCAGGCCATGATGCTCCTCCACGCTCTCATGACTTTTCCCCGAGGCTTGCCCCGAGGCTTGCCCCGCCCCTCTCGCACGAAGGCCGCGCGGCCTGCCGGCCTGCCGATGCTGTGGTTGGCGACCGCTCTGCTCTCTTCGCTGCCGGTGGTGGCCGCCCAAGAGCCATTGGCAGCTCCGCCTTCGCTGGGGGCCCGCGACGTTTCCCAGGCCACCACCCGGGCGGTCGATTATTTGCTCACGCAGCAGCGGGCCGACGGGGCGATCAGCGATAGTGCTCACGAAACCGCGATGACCTCGCTGGCCATTCTGGCGATGGCTTCGGTGGGCCACCAACCGGGCGAACCGACCCCTGCCGGCCGGGCGATGACACAAGCCCTCGATTTTGTCCTCGCCGAAGACCGCCAGGAGGACAGCGGCTACTTCGGCCGCGCCGATCGATCGCGGATGTACGGTCATGGGATCACCACCTTGATGCTGACCGAAATGATGGGGATGGGCGGCGACCAGCAGCAGGACGCGCGGATTGTCGAACGTCTGCTCCCTGCCGTCGATCTGATCCTCGCGGCGCAGGCACATCCCAAACCGCCTCGTTACGCGGGTGGTTGGCGCTACACACCGACGGCCAAGGACGCGGACCTCTCGGTATCGATTTGGCAGCTCTTGGCTTTGCGTTCCGCCAAGAACGATGATGTCCAAGTCCCGACGGCAGCGATCGATCAGGCGCTCGACTATCTCCGCAGATCCTCTGCCTCGCCGCTCGATCCGAGCGGCAGGCCTGCCGACCCCCAGACCGGGTTCACCTATGAACCTCAAGAAAGGAATGCGACCTATTCGATGACCGCCGCGGGGGTGTTGGCGATGCAGATCTGCGGGGAAGGCGATGCTCCGGTCGTGCAAGCCGCCCTCCGCTGGCTAGCCGAACATCCGCCCCGCTGGAAAGAATCGTGGTTTTTCTACGGCACCTATTACTACGCGCAAGCGATGCAAGGTAGCGAGGAAACGCAGCGCCGACAGGCACGCAGCGCGGTGACCGAGATCCTCCTCGCCGAGCAGCAAGCCGACGGGTCGTGGGAAGGTCGCGGGCAAGAAGCGAGCCACGGGGCGGTCTACAGCACGACGTTGGCCCTGCTGAGCCTTTCGGTGAAACATCATTACCTCCCCATCTATCAACGGTAGCGGTGCAGCAGCCTGCCGCTACGGTTGCACCTCAGCCAGTTCGGCCCCGCCTTCCGCGGTAACGTGAAGCCCCCGCGATCCGGTATCGAGATGGAAGGGACCCAGGGTCCGGTCAAAGTTATACAAGACCAGGGTGGTCTCATCGGACCGCAGACGTCGTTCCGGTTCGAACGCCTCGCGATACCGCGCCCCGCGACTGATCCGCACTTCGTCGATCAAACCATCGAAGAACGACATCGGCGCGCCGTTTCCGCCCGGGTCCGCGGCGATCAAGAGGGGAAACGCGTTGCGGGTCCGCTGCCACGCCGGATCGACTGCGGTGGCATCGGCCAATGCTCCGTTGACGTACAGACGGACCGCCGTTTCGTCCCGCACAAGCGCCACGTGGGTCCACTTCCCGGGCGGCGTCGGTTCAGGGCTTTTGACCGCCCGGTACTTGCCATTCAGATGGACGCTGCCGGTGAGACGACCCTCCGAGGCAAAAAGACCGAATTCGCTGCCCTCGGTCTTGGTAAGCAGACCGACGCGATCACCATAGCGATCGGCTTTGAACCAACATTCGGCGGTAAAGGGCCCGGCGGGCAGGGCCAGCCGGGAAGAGTCGATCGCCACGCTGTCGTTCTCGCCGTCGACCGCCAGGGCCCGGTTCGGAGCGGTGGACTTGCCCGGTTCAAACGCCAGTTCGAAGGGGGCCGGAGTCCACGATTCGGGAACCATGTAGCGGGTGGTCTCGCTCAGATAGTCCTGGTCGAGCACAAACTCGAGGCCGCGGAATGCCTCGTCGAGGTGCGGGCTGGAATAGGAAATCCGAAAAGCCATCTCCCGACGTTCGCCCGGCTCGAGACGACCGTGCACGTGATCCGGAGTGACCCGCCAACGGCTGTCGCCGCTGCTCGCGGTCAGCGTGAAGTCCACCGGTCGATCGACCGGATTGGAGACGACCGCGGTCACCGTGGTCGGCGGGCAGCCCGTTTTCGTAAGCGGTAGGGGGCGGTCGAAGGCAACCTGTTGCGATGCCAGGCTGCCCATCTGCTGCTGCAAGTCGGCGGTGATTTCGCGAACATTCATCGCCTCACCGACCGGGAACGCGGCCATCGCCACCTGTTCGGGGCGCACCGTGACCAGGTGATACTGATGCAGATACCCCGCCTCGGGAAGTTTCCCCGACTGGCCGCCCCCCACGGTGGCCAGCGTTACGTACTCGATCCCGTCGGCCGGATCGTAACGCATTTGGTGGATGTGGCCGGCGAAGACCGCGGTCACATTGCCGGCTTCTTTCAGCAGCGGATGAACCCGCTGTTTCCAATCTTTGCCATAACCGCGTCCCAGCCAACGCGGGTGGTGCAGGAAGATGAATTGATGCGCACTGGCCTGGCCGCGTTCCAACGCCGCTTGCAGGAACGCGAACTGCTCGTCGCTGATCTGCTGGGAGGCCGGCTTGCTGAAGTTCTTTTCGCCCGTCTCGGGGTTTCCTTCGTCGGAATAAAGCACGATGAAGTTGCATCGCTTGTGCTGGAAGGAATACCAGAGAGGCCCGAAGTGCATCTCGTAGTCTTCATCATGTTCCGAGAACGGCTTGTCGGGATCGTCCAGCGGACGCCAATAGACATCGTGATTGCCAGCGACGGGGAACCAGGGGCAGAGCAGTTCGTTCATGATCGATTTGAACTCCCGCATCTGCACCATCCACTCTGGCTGGCGGTTGTATCCGTTGATCAGATCGCCCACCGTCATCACCAGATCGGGCTCGATCAGATTGACGTCGCGAACCGCGTCGGCCAGGATGTCGACTCCTTTGGGCGGCCCCCCCGTGCGGTCTCCAAAGACAGCAAACACAAAAGCGTCTTTCTCTTCCGGCAAAGGCAGCACCACCTGGCTGGACCGCGTGGTAAAGAAGCGGGAATCGCTGGGCGGCACCGTCCCGTGAGGCGGGTTGTGATGGTGACGATGGCGATCGTGACTCAGGTTCGGAGTGGGATTTTCGGCCGCCTCTTGAGCGGCGGCAGGGGCGATCAAAAGCGGCGCGACCCAGACGGTCGCCGCCAACAGGATTCCAAATCGTCGCATGGCTCAAATCTTTGGCTGTAAAAGGAAGAACGCGTCGTCTCACCGGGCGACCGCCTCACCGCGGTTTTCGCTGGATCAAACGGCGCCGCCGCCAATCCTCCACGGCAGGCCTTGATCGTAGCCGCTGAACGCCGCGCCGGGAACAAAAGCCCCAGCGATTCACACCTGCCCGCCTTCGCTGAGCGGTAAATCCGCAGGTCTGCCGTGGGCGCTGGAATAGACGCTCAGCGCGGTCACGGTCAGCAAGATGATTGCCATCCCGACAATTTGCAAGCTTTGCAGGCTTTCATCCAACACCACGATCCCGAACAGCGACGCCGTGACCGGTTCCACGATCGCCACCATGGAAGCCACGGTTGGCTCCGTGTGCTTGAGGCCGACGATATAAAGCACGAACGACAATCCGGCGCCCAGCACCCCGAGGACTGCGAACAGCGGCCAATCGGGCGTGCGGAGCACGGCCGCCATCTGGCCCCGATCGCCCAGCCCGATCAAGACCGCAATCAGGGCCGCAAAGGCGATCCCCAGAATCGACTGCGGGGTACCGTGCTCGGACGCATACTTGAAGCCGAAGATGAACACGGCATAGGACAACCCGGCCAGCAGCCCCGCCCCCACCCCGACCGCCGTGACCCCCCCGGCGCCGACGCCGTAAACGCCGGTCAGCAGCACCAGGCCAAGCATCACCATCGCGATCGCCGCCCCCTTAAACGGGGTGAACCTTTCCAGCTTGAGCGCGAAGGAGACCAGATAGACAAACACCGGTGCGCAGTACATCAAGGTGACCGCGACCGCCACGCTGCCTTCGGCGATACTCACGAAATAGAACGCGAAGTTGCCGGCGATGCCGAGCCCGGCGATCGCGGACCAGCCCCACATGCGGAGAACGGACAAGCCATTGCCGCGCGGTCGCAACGCCAGCCAGACGAGCACGAAAATCCAGCCGATCGCGCCCCGGTAGAACGAGATCACGAACGGATCCCAGCCTTTGGCAACGAGGATCCCGCCGATCCCCCCCGACACGCCCCAAAAGAGTGCCGCCAGGACCACGAAAGCCGCGGAGAGGCTCGTCATGTTCGCTTTTTTGTCCACTTCAAGGGTCCCGATGGGCGTCTCCAGACGACGCGGTGCGGAACCATCTTGCGCGCCAAGCGACCGCGTGGGAAGTGCAGCAAGCCAGCCGGTCGCTCCGCGGCGGAGGTGACGATGGCCTGATCAAAATGTTTCCGCAGCCGGATTTGTTTGCCCGCCGTTGTTCAACCGGCGAAGCCTTTTTTCAGTCCCCCCTCCCCCAAGCCCTTCGCGCAGCAAACGTTGCCATCATCGACAGCATTACCGCGAAGGGGCTGGGGGAGGGGGCCCGGGGGGACGGTGCCGCCGGGCACCCCCGACTCGCCTCCGAGGCTCCCCGCAGCCGACTGCCGCGACAACTCGGACCCGGCGAGATCGCTTGTTTCGCGCGACGCCGCTGCGTCTGGTACGATTGAACCACGTGATCAGCCGCTGGCGATTGGGGGAAGGAAGGCACTTCGACTGACAGGTAAAGGCGATGCACCGACGTAATTTTATCCGCACCACCGCCGCCCTGCTTGCCGCGGCCCCCGCTCCCCGTCTCTCCGCCCAAGAATCCTTGCGGAACCAGGCGATGACGGTGCGCGGCGCCGTCGATGTGCACAAGCTTGGCCCCACGTTGCCGCATGAACACGTGTTGGTCGATTTCATCGGCGCTGACAAGATCAGCCGCGACCGCTATCAGCGAGACGACGTATTCAAGGTGGTCCTGCCGCACTTGAAACAGGCGCGGCAGGCAGGCTGCCGGACCCTCGTGGAATGCACGCCCGCCTACCTGGGACGTGATCCGAGATTGCTCAAGCGGCTCGCCACCGCAGCGGATCTGCACCTGCTGACCAACACCGGCTACTACGGCGCGCGGGACGGAAAGTTCTTACCGGCTCACGCCGTCTCCGAAGATGCAGATCAGCTCGCCGCACGATGGCTCGACGAGTGGAACAAGGGGATCGGAGAGAGCGGCGTACGACCCGGCTTCATCAAGATCGGCGTCGACACGGGCCCGCTGAACCAGGTGAACCAGAAACTCGTCCGCGCGGCGGCCCGCGCGCACCGGGAGAGCGGGCTGACGATTGCCTGCCATACCGGAGACGGAGCTGCGGCGATGCAGGAGATGGCCATCTTGCGGCAGGAGGGCGTCGATCCCTCAGCATGGATTTGGGTGCATGCGCAAAACGAGCAAGATGCGAACCTGCACGTGCGGGCCGCCGAGCGCGGCGGCTGGGTTGAATTCGATGGAATTCGCGGCGACACGATCGAGCGTCACGTCGAACTCGTGCAGAACATGCACCGGCACAAGCTGTTGAACCGGGTGCTGCTCTCGCACGATGCAGGCTGGTACTCGGTCGGCGAACAAGCGGGCGGAAAATTCCGCGGCTACAAAACACTCTTCGAGCGGTTCCTCGCGGCGCTCCAAGCGGCCGGATTCGGCAGCGACGAGATCGATCAGCTAACCGTCCAAAACCCCGCCAACGCCTTCGCGATCAACGTGCGGCCCCGGTGAGCAACAAGCAACAAAAGGGGCAACAAAAGGCAACAAAAGGCAACAAAAGGTGTCAGGTACCGATTTGGCAGATTAGGCAACTTTTGGGGGCGGCCGCACGATTCCGACCGGGGACTCTGATCCGCTGTTGACCGACCAACAAAAGATGTCAGATACCGATTCCGTCTTGTTCGACGTCCCATCGTCGGCGGGAGCGCGAGGAAGTCGTCGCGGGGGAGCGCAAAGAAAAAGGACTCGGGCGCGATCGCCAAAGTCCTTTGCACGAGGGAAGTACCGAAGGTGGGACTCGAACCCACACGACCTTGCGGTCACTGGATTTTGAATCCAGCGCGTCTGCCAATTCCGCCACTTCGGCTTCGGGCCTCTGGGAAGCCCCAGAGAATAATCGCTGGGGCCCCGCGATTCAATCGCAGGTCGGCCACCGCTCCCAGCAAACCGCTCCACGAACCGCCGTGGAACAGCCGCTCGTCAGTATCGGCCGCCCGCTTTCCTTTGACAAGCGGGCCTGCCAGGCAAGCCCCCCTCACCCGGTCCCTCTCCCCCAAAAAGGCGGCGAAGATTGCCTGTCAAAATAGAAGGCTCCGAGCGCCGCCTTATTTGGGGCAGAGGGGACAAAAAGAGCCTCCTCAGCGAGGTGTGTCACAACCAGCCCCGACCCGCTCGCTCGCCGCCCCGCGCCCTGCCGGCACGTGCTGCCGGGACGCCCTGCCGGCACGTGCTGCCGGCTCGACCTGACGGCACGTGCCGCGCGTCGAAAGCGCCAGGCGGGCGGACACCTCAGCGAGCCTCCTGCAGATGGGTCCAGGTCAGCTGCAAGACCTGGGCCGCCGCTTCCTGCTGCCGCGGCAGACGGCCGCACTCCTGCAACTGGTAGCGCGTCGTTTCGCAGACGATTCCGTCGGGGTGCCGCCGCGCCAACCCGATGAAGATCAGCCCGTCGAAGCCCGCCGGGGCGTGCGGCCCCAAGTGCCCGGTGACCGAGGCGGCGAGCTGGGCGTGCGGGGTCTTCTCCAGAACGCCGCGAGCCATCGCGGTCGCGACCGACGCCGAGACCGCCGTTTCGGACGCGATCAATGCCTCGGGGACCCCCAACCAGGACGTCTTGGTCGCCGACTGGTAGGTCACCGCCGAGCCGCACAACCATTCGGAGACGCCGGGGACGGCGGCCAACCAGGCAGCGACCAGGCCGCCCGTGCAGCTTTCGGCAAACACGATCCGCAGGCGTTGGGCGGCCAGCGTGGCCACCAGATCTTCGGCGAGCGTGGCGCGGTTCACAGGCGACTCCCGCTCATTCAGCCGACGCCGGCCATCTTGAGGATCGTCTCGAATTCCTGCTGGCGGACCGGCTGGACGCTCAGCCGGTTCCCTTTCCGCAACAGCCCCATCTCCTGGAGTTCGGCTCGCTGCCGCATCGCCGCCAGCGTCACCGGTTCCTCGAAGACCTGTTCCAGCTGGATGTCGACCATGTACCAACGGGGGTTATCGCGATCCGACTTGGCGTCGAAATAGTTGCTGCGGCGGTCCCAGGCGTAGTGGTCGGGGTAGCCGCCGCGGACGACCACGGCGGTGCCGACCGCCGCGGGTGTCTTGCAAGCGCTGTGATAAAACAGGACTCGATCCTCTTCCTGAATCTCATCCCGCAGCAGGTTCCTCGCCTGGTAATTACGGACGCCTTCCCAGCAAGTCGTCCGATCCGCTTCCTTGGCCAGATCCTGAATGGAATAGGTCGTCGGTTCGCTTTTCATCAACCAGTAGGAGACAGTCACGAGGGGCAGGTCCGGTTGCAGGGAAGGGAGGGATCGTAGGTCCGGGGCGGAAAAACTGCGCGGCGTCGGCCGGGGCCGTCGATATCGAGAAGGACATGGAAGTTACGAAGCGAGCGGCGGATCTGACGATCGGCCGTCCGTGGGGCGGTCAGGGAGGACGCCCCCCACGCGTTTGTCACCTCACTCCGATGGGTCCTTCCATGTCTGTCGATGCCATGCACGCTGCTTTAGGGATCGCCTTTACCAGCATTTGGTTACTGGTCGGCCAAATCCTGGCAGCCGACCACTAGACCGCTTTCCAGCTCTTTTCGCGGGCGCTGCTCAGCACCGCGTCGCAGACCTTTTGGGTCTCCAGGCCATCGCGGAAATCGGGCTTGATCGGCTCGCCCGTTTCCAAAGCCTTCAAGAAATCGGCCACCTGGTGGATGAAGGTGTGCTCGTAACCGATCTGCAATCCGGGCACCCACCAATTCCCCATGTAGGGCTGATCGCCGTCGGAAACATGGATACTCCGCCAACCGCGGACGATCGAATCGTCGTTGTAGTCGAAGTACTCGAGACGATGCAGGTCGTGCAGGTCCCAGCGGATCGAGGCATTTTCCCCGTTGATCTCGAAGGTGTAGAGGGCTTTGTGGCCGCGGGCGTAGCGGGTCGATTCAAACAGCCCGAGTGAGCCGTTATTGAAGTGGCAGAAGAAGCTACAGGCGTCGTCGACATTGACGGGCGTCTTCTTACCGGTTTCAGCGTGCACGCGTTCTTTGACGAACGTTTCGGTCAGCCCCGACACGTCCTGGATCCCGCCATTGAGCCACAGGGCGGTATCGATGCAGTGGGCCAACAGGTCGCCCAGCACCCCGCTGCCGGCCGCTTCCCCATCGAGCCGCCAAGTCGCGGCCCCTCCCTGAGGGACGTCGGCGTTGATCGTCCAGTCTTGCAGGAAGTTCGCGCGGTAGTGATAGATCTTGCCCAGCCGGCCTTCGTCGATCAATTGCTTGGCGAGCGTGACGGCCGGGGCGCGGCGATAGTTGTACCAGACCATGTTGACCACGCCCGCTTTGTCGACCGCCTGGCACATCTCTTCGCCTTCGGCCGTATCCATCGCCAGCGGTTTTTCACAGAGGATCATCTTGCCCGCTTCGGCAGCGGCGATCGCGATTTCCTTGTGCATGTTATTCGGCGTGCAGATATCGACCGCATCGATGTCGTCCCGCTTGAGCAGTTCGCGGTAATCGGTTTCGATCGATTCATATCCCCAGTTGTCGGCAAAGCCCTGGGCCTTCTCCGCGTTGCGAGCGCACAACGCCTTGAGCACGGGACGGTATTCCGAGGGAAAAAAGTGCGGCGCTTGGACGTAGGCGTTGGTGTGGGCTTTGCCCATGAAGCCGTAGCCGATCATGCCGATATTCAAAGGTTTCATTTCTGCTGCTTCTTATGGAGAGGTTGGAGGAGAGGGGGACGGGCGAGGCAGCCAAGTGAGGCGGCCGAGCGAGGGACCGCGGGCTGGGGCGGCACGCCAGCGCATCGCGGACGCGGCGGCGTGCCGGCCGGGGTGGCGGCCGACACCGCAGCCCCGCGGCGGGCTACCGGTTACGCTTCCCAGCCGTGCGCTTCCTGGACCGCGACCATCGCGGCCAGGATCTTGTTCCAGGTGGCGGGCTGCATCATCACCTCGTTGGGGAACATGCAACCGTCCCAGCAGATGTGCTTGATCGTTGTCAGCACGTCGCCGTGTTCATCCCGCAGCCAATAGCCGGCATCGCGGACGATATCGAGCTTGCCGTTCGGGTCATCGGGCAAGCAGTGACGGCCCGTCTTGTCGTGGGTCCCCGTCCCATGGACCGTAGCGTCGTTCTGGGCGACGTGGAAATCGATCGTCCAGGGGCGGAGTGCGTGCGTCAGTTCCTGCAGGGCCGCGTCCTTTTGGGACTGATCCTGCCAGTCGTAATCAGGAGGAAGGATCGCGTCTTCGGGCGCGTTATAGCCCATCAGGTAAAGCAGCGTATGCGCCATGTCGGCTTGGAACCCGAACCGTTCGGGGTGCCCGACCCGTTCCAACAAGTCGACCATTTTCCGCCAACTGTGCATCCCACCCCAGCAGATCTCGCCCTCGGCGGCCAGCTGTTCGTCGTATTCCTCAGCGATGTCGCAGGCCGCCTTGAAGGTGTCGGCGATCTTCGACTGGTTCCGGTCCGGGGCACTGAGCCAATCCTCGACCGAGGTCGCGCTATCGAGCCGGATCACCCCATAGGGTCGAACATCCAGTTCCCGCAGCTTCTTGGCGAGCTGACAGGCCTTCCGGACCTGCCGCAGGAAAGCCTCGACCTGTTCGGGGGAGCCCATCGCCGAACCGCCGCCCGTCGGTTCCCAGACCGGGGCGACGACCGAGCCGATCACCAGTCCGCGGCTTTTGACCCGCGTGGCCAGATCTTCCAGTTCCTGATCGGTCGCATCGATCGAAACGTGAGGATCGAAGAGGAACAGGTCGACGCCGTCGAACTTGCGGCCGTTGACTTCGGCGGCCGCCGTCAGGTCCAGCAGGGTGTCGAGTTCGATCGGGGGATCGTTCCCTTCGCCTCCTTTACCGACAACACCGGGCCAGGCTGCGTTATGAAGTTTGGGATAGTTGTTCATCGGGTCTGCCTTCTGCGGAGGAAATCAAAGAGGGAACGGGGGGGCGGCCGGGCGGAGCCCCGCCGCGCGGTGGTTCAGCTGCCGGCGGCGGGGATCGCGTCACCGTGGACGTGCGGGCCGAAGTACCGCAGCCCGACCAACGGTTCGCTGCCGGTGTTTTCGATCGTCACGCCGGCGCTGGCCGCTTCGTGACTGATGAAGACTTCGTCCTCGGTGTTTTCGCCGAAGCGAATCATCGCCGGGGTCTGCAGGTTCAATGATCCCATCTGCCCTTTGCCTTGGACCGTGATCCAAGAACTCGCTCCCGGATCCTGCAAGGTGCATTTGGCCCCGGGCTGGACCGTCAATTCTTTGGCGCTGAACAGCTGGTCCCCAGCGACCGTGCCGTAGACGATCCAAAGGTCTTCGTAACGGTCCCCGCTGCGGCTTTCGTCCCGCACCGGTTCCAGGTAGTTCGACTGCTTGAAGTGGGTATCGACGTTGCGGTCCCAGTCGAGCTGGCCGACGATGAAGTCGAGGTCCTGATGTTTGTCCTCCGGCATGTCCTTGACCAGCAAAGACCAAGGGACATAACGGCCTTCGACGATCGACTGGTACATCCCGAAGACATCGCTGCCCCACTGCGGTTCATACGTGCACAAGCTGCCGGGCGCGTGCAGCACCCCCGGGGGAATCAACCAGCCGGTGCCCCGCTTCAGGCGGTAGGCGCGGGACAGGTCGAGGATGCCGTTGTCGCCTTCGTTCCAGTTTTCCAGGCAACGGCGGACATCTTCCTGCCGCGTCCCCGGCTCCAGCCCCATGAACGTGTAGGCGAAGTTATTGTCGACGTTGTTCAGCTGGGGCGGAAAGTAATAGCTTTCTGGCTTCCCTTCCTGACCGACCAACTTGGCATCGTCGAACGACTGGTGCATGTGGTGCGGGATCGGGCCCATGTTGTCGAAGAATTTCGAATAGACGGGCCAGCGGCCGTAGCGGTCGAACATCGGAGCCCCGATCAGCCGCGAACCGGCTTCTTCGATCGCGTCCTTGAGAAGAAACTTCTTGCCCTCAAACAGGCAGAAGCTGAACCCTTCGTGCCACACCCGGCCTTCGTTGGCCGCTTCGGTCGTGCTGCCAAACCAGCGCTCGTCGATCCCGCCCCGGTCGGCGCCGAACCGGTAGTAGTCGCTGGGGTGCAGCTTGATGCGGCGCCCCGGATGCAAGAACGAGCGCGGCACCCAGGTGGGCGTCAGCCGGAGCAATCCGCCCCCGGCCTCGAGTGCCGAATCGAGGATCGAGGCAACGCTGTCGCCTTTGACAAGGCCTTCATCAAGCTGAACGTTGGGCATCCGCAGGGCTTCCTGATAATCGGGGCAGCCCCGCCAGGCGTCGCACGCGGTCCGGCAGAGAAGCCCGGAGACGGCGGCGGCACGGGACTGAAAAGGGGGATCGAAGGACCGAACAAAAAAACGCCGCGTACCCCCTTGAGGAGCCAACGGCGCGGGATGATTGTTTTATGCTCTGCGGTCGACAGTTTCAAGTAATGGGGCAGCCAGCGCCGGCACGTTCCCCCTTGTTGCCGAGCCCGCCTCGCCCCCCCGCCAAGCCCCAGGAATTCGTGATGGCAACGCATTGGGATGAACGTGTCCGCTGGGAACCCTCCCCCTCGCTCTGCCCGGCGGAAATCCGCACCGCGGCCGGCAGCGTGCGGGTCCGCCAGGGCCATTTTTTCGATGGGGCCGCCGCCGGCGTCGAAGTGATCGAGATCGATTCGGGCATCACCCGGGTCGTCGTGCTGCCTACCCGCGGCATGGGCATCTGGCAGCTGGAAGCGAGCGGGAAGCGGTTCGGCTGGCAGTCTCCGGTCGCCGGACCCGTGCACCCGCACTGGGTGCCGACCTGGGACCCCAGCGGACTCGGCTGGCTGGAGGGGTTCGACGAGCTACTGGTCCGCTGCGGTCTGGAGAGCAACGGGGCTCCGGAACACGACGAAGCGGGGCGACTGCAATACCCCTTACACGGACGCGTCGCCAATCTCCCGGCCGGCCAACTGGCGATCGCGGTCGACGAAACCACCGGCGGGGTGACGCTGTCGGGCGAAATCCTCGAATCGCGGCTCTTCTTCAAACGCCTGCGGCTCCGCAGTGCCCTCACCGTCACCGCCGGCAAAGCGACCGTCGAGATCGAAGATACGATCACGAACGAACGATCGGCCCCGGCCACCGCCCAACTGCTCTACCACATCAACGTCGGCGCGCCTGTCTTGGGAGAGGGCGCCGAGGTCGTGGGAGATTTCCACGAAGTCACTCCCAAGGATGAACAAGCGGCCAAGGAGCTGGAAGCATGGACGCAGATCGGCCCGCCGCAAGCGGGCTACGCCGAGCGGGTCTACTTTACCAAGCCGGCGGTCGACGCCGCGGGCCAGGCCGCGGCGATGCTGCGAGCCGCCGACCAAGCGAGCGGGCTGGGCGTGACCTTTGATTCCCAGACGCTTCCCCACTTCGTGGTCTGGAAGAACACGGGGGCCGAAAGCGATGGCTATGTCGTCGGCCTCGAACCGGCAACCAATCTGCCGAACCCGCGTTCGGTCGAGACCGAAGCGGGACGCGTGATCCAGCTTGCCCCCCAGGAAACGTCTCGGTTTCGCGTCCAACTGCATCCGCTGACCAGCCGAGCCGCCGTCGAGGCGTTTGGCCGATGAGCGGGAAAGGGGATCGCTATTCGACCTCACTCGCCTCGATGTGGAAGACCGCAAAATGGGTCTTGCCGTCGGGATAGAGAAACGGCTTCTGCTTGAATTTTCCCTTCACCGTCACCGGGCGAGTCGTGAAATCGATCGTCTTGCCGGGGACCATGTTGACGATCACGCTGTCGTAGAGCGCCGAGCCGGGACCAAAACAACATTCCTGGTTATCGCGGACCAGCACGAATTCTTTGATGTCGGTCTCGGTAAACAGCGTCGAAGGGAGGATGTAGCCGCGGAGCTGCACCGTTTTCCCATCGAGTTTTTCGATCGTTTCGGTTAGCATCGACTCGTGGAAGGGCTGCCCCTTTTCGATGTCAAACTTGAGGTCATCGAAAGTGATCTCGCCGCGGGCCACAGCCGCGGCGCGCGATTTGGCATCTTGATCGTCCGCGGATCCCTCGGGACCGGCGGCCGGCAGGCTGGAGTTGGCGACAGCGACCAACCAGAGGCTGGCGAGCCCAATCCGAATCAGGCGTGGAAGACGCAAAGGATTCTCGTTGGTTGAAGGTAGGAGCTATGGGCGAGGGGCCTGGGGTGGGGATCCGCTGCGTGGCGGCGATGGTGAAGCGCCGGCCAGCCCGTCGACCGCCATGCCATGGACAAGCCTGCAACCGACGCGCCAGGGGCAAACCAGCGCAGCACGCCGCGGCGCGATGCATTAGCGGGAGTATTCGGCCCGCAGTCGATAAAAGACCGGATTGCTAAAATCATTGCTGCTCGCCCCTCGGGGATCAACCAGAAACTTCCCCGCCAGCTTTCGTTTGGTCAGCCCAGCACGGACAGTCTGCCCCCCCATCAGCGTGACTTCAATCATGTCACTACTCCGCGGCTGCCCGCCAAAACAGCAGGTCCCCAGGTCGGGAATCAGGACGAAACGCTGCAGCTGACCGTCCCCCGAGGCAGGGTGGATGTAGCCCTTCACGAAGATCGCTTCGCCGCTTAGGTCGACCGCCCGTTGGGTGGGCAGGTCGGCAGCCCCGACCGGCCGCTGCAATTCGCTGAAATGCACGCGTTCGAACCCGTCGGGAACCTCGGTGGCGTAGATATAGGCGTGTTCGCCGATGCCGCCCAGGAAGACGCAGGCGTTGAAGACCAGCCCCCCGATCGCCAGCGCGTATCCGCTGTACTCTTTGGGGTAAACGCGGGTCGCCCGCAGCCCCATCAGCGCGGCGGCGATGCCGAACAGGGCGATCACCAACAGGACTTTAAAGGTCGGGATCAGGCCGACGAGGGCGAGGACACCCAGCAGGATCGAGACAATCGCCGCCCGGCTGACGGCGCGATAGGGAAAGTCGACCGCTTCGGGTTCGCTTGACAGTTGGGCAACCGCACTCATGCAATCTCTCGTCAGTCCTGGGCCGTCGCGCCGCCGCTCAGGATCAACCACGCGGTGATCATCAGGGAGGCGGCTGCCATCCCTGTTACGGTCAACAGACGGCCAGGGTTCACCCCGGTTGCCGCCGCCACCGGGGCTTTGGCGAGGGGGCCAACCGGCGTGCTTGAGAGGCGGCCAACGGCTGATTCGCCGCCAGCGGACCGACGGGACGCCCCGCTCCGACCAGCCCGACCGCCGCCTCTGGAGGTCGCGACAGCGACGAAGAGGAATTCGGGCCGGGCGAGGACGACTGGACCGGCGCGGCGAAGAAGGTATTCGCACGCCGGACGCTATCCGGATCGATCTGCTCGAGCTTCTTCAGGGCCGCCTCGGCTTCGGGCAAGGGGCAGGCACGAAGGTAATTGACGACCGGGACGCGAACCCAGTTGTTGTCCTCGTCGGCCGAGGCGAAGAGTTGCACCAGACGATCGATCTGGCTCCAGTCGCCCCAGCGGGCCAGGTCGGGAATCACCAGGTCGGCCAAATCGGTTCGGTCCAACACGAGATGGAGCGAAGGGAGGAGGGCCGAGCGGGGGATCGCTTCGCCTTCGGTGCCATGAAAGCGGATCGCCATGATCGCCGCATAGGTGTCGGCGTAGGGCGATTTCTTGTTGGCCAAGAATAGCTCGTCGACCAGCTCCAGCCCGTCTTCACCGGCCAGCGTCAAGTAGCAAGCGATCAACGCATCCAATCCGCTGCGGGTGCTCTTCTGTTCGCTGCGAAGCATCGATTCGAGCATCGGCAGATCCTGTTCCGAACCGCAAACCCCCAGCATCGTCAGGTACAGCCGCTTGCGGTCGGCCGGCATCTCCGGTTCCTTGATCCACTCGACCAGACGCTGCCGGTCCATTTGATCCTCGAGTTGGCGCACCGCCTGGTAGGGAGCGATCGCGAATTCGTCGTAGGCGTCACGGGCCAACATCGTCTCTTCGTCTTCGAGGTAGTCGCGGAAGAAGGCGAGGCGGGCGACGGCATCGTCGGGAAGGACGATCACCTGGGCCAGGTATTTTTCACTGCGATCGCTGATCGGCAGGCACGACCACTGCATGTCGGGAGGGTCGACTCCGGAGAGCATGAACTTGCGGCCGTCGGTGACGTTGCCGTAGTAGACCGCCTCCACCGGTTTTCCTGCTTGGACGTGCTCTTCGCCCTTCAGCACCCGGGTGACCTTCAGCTTCACGACCCCGGTGTCGGGATCGCGATCTTGCCCCGGAATCGATTCGGCGATCACCACCGCATCCATCATCTCCATCTCTTGCCGCAGCGTTTGCGAAACCGCGCTGCAGAAGGGACAGGCGAGGGCGTTGGAGGCGACGGTGAGGGTGAGCAAGCCGACCAACAGGGCCAAGGGAAAGGCAACCGGTCGGCGAAACGGGATGGCTCGTGTAGACATCAAATTACCAGCGAATGGTGCGAGTCGGCCGCCCCCAGCGGGGCGGCGTTTTCTTAATCATAGGTGACGTGCCCGGGCGAAGTGAAGCGTTGACCGACGATTTGCAAGGATTTGACGGTTCCTCCGCTTTCTGCCGAGCGGGAAACGGGGGCGGAGCGGGCAAACCTTGCGGACGCCGTGCTGGGCGGTTCCGGCCGTGCCTGAACACCTTTCCCGCCGTCTCCCCGCCGCTCAGGCATTCAGGTTCGCGCTGACGTCGGTCCGGTAGGCGATCATCGCGGGCAACAAACCGGCCAACGCCGCCAACCCCAACACGAGCGGCAGGATCAGGACCTCATAGGGGGAAGTGGTAAACAGGGTCACCTGCACGCCGGTTTGCTTCTCGATGAAGTCGCCGGCGAGCACGATCGCCACGTGGGCGAGCAGCCAGCCGAGCGCCCCGCCGATCACGGCGATCAGCAGGCTTTCGATCAGCACGATCGCCGTGACCGTGTCGCGACGGGCCCCCAGCGCCCGCATCACGGCGATATCGCGGCGGCGATCGTTCATCGAGTTGTAGATACTGACCAGGATCCCCACGGCCGCCACCACACAGGTGATCACCGTGATCACCATCAGGGCCGTCAGCAAGGGCGAGACGATGATCGTCAGCAGCTTGGTGATCTCGCCGACCGGAGCGGCCGCTTGGGCCCGCACCCCTTCGTTGATCACGTTCTGCATCTGAGGGCCGAAAAAGGGCATCCCGGTGCGGACCAGCACCGCGGTCACCTCGCGTTGAGGAATCGCCAGGGGCTTGTACCGCGGCGGCTGAGCCGGTTCGCCGTCGGCCGCGGCCGGGTCTGCGGTGGCGTCAATATCTGCGGTGGCGTCAGCATCTGCGGCGGCATCAGCATCTGCGGCGGCATCGGGCGGCGTGGCTTTGCGTTGCCCCGCCGGCGGAACCGGGTCCCCCTCGGCCGCAGCCGCTTCCCCCTCTTCCTCGATCGGCTTGGCGTGGCCGTCCATCAAGTAGAACCCTTCGAGGTTGACAAAGGCGGCTCGGTCATTGGGCGTGCCGGTGGGGGCGAGCACGCCGACGATCGTGAAGCCGAGATCATGGCCGTGCCCGGAGGGATCGCCATGGGTCGGGAAGATCTCATCGCCGACGCCCACCTGCATCGTCTCGGCGACCCGCCAGCCGATGACCGCTTCGAAGTAGCCATGCTCGGGAGACTTTTCGACGAAGGCCCGGCCGGCAGAAAACTCGAACGGCTGGTCGACATCGGGGCCGTGCCGGAGCTTGCCAAAGAACTCGGGCGTCGTCCCCACGACGCGGAATTCTCCGAAATAGTCCCCCAGGGCCAAGGGAATCGCGAACCCACTCGGCTGGATATACGGCGCATAGCGGCCGGCCTTTTCGCCCAAGGCCGGGTCGCCGCCAAACTCCGCCACCGCCGCGGCCCGCTCGGCTTGCGACATGAATTCCATGTATTCGGTATAGGGCAGGTTCTCGATCGGCTGGCTGAGGTAATAGACCGAATTGAGCGTCAGCTGCAAGGCACTCCCCTTCGGCCCGACCACCAGGTTGTAGCCCACCGAGGCATTCCGCTGGAACGCGTCAGAGATGATCCCGTAGACCGAAAGGACCAACACGACCAACGCGACGCCCAGGGCCAACGAAACCGTCGTCAGGAAGCTGGAGAGGGCGCGCTGCAAAAAGTTACGCCAGGCGATTTGTAAGAGATTCATGAGGTCCTTACGGGAGGCGACGGAGGAGCGGGACGCGGGACGCGGGGAGCGGGGAGCGGGGAGCGGGGAGCGGGGAGCGGGGAGCGGGGAGGCCGGGGAGGAAGGCAGACCGATTAGGGGGCGACGTCAGCCAAGTCGCGCATCACCACGTTGATGTCTTCCAATCGCTCCACGCGATCGAACTGCGCGGAAACTTCGGTGGTGTGCGTCACCAACAGCAAGCTGATCTCCTCGTCGCGGCAGGTTTCGCGGATCAACTCGATCACCGCCCGCTGGTTGGCCGGATCGACGTTGGCGGTCGGCTCATCGGCCAGCAGCAGTTTGGGCTGACAGGCGATCGCCCGGGCGATCGCCACCCGCTGTTGCTGGCCGACCGACAATTGCGCGGGGCGGTAATGCGCTCGGTCGTGCAAACCGACCCGCTCCAGCAGCTCGCGGGCGCGGCTCGGGTCGGGGCGATGCCGCGCGAAAGACATCCCCAGGCGAACATTTTCCAGGGCCGTAAAGCCGGCCAACAGGTTGAACGTCTGGAAGACGTAGCCGATCGCCGCGGCGCGGAACCGATCCCGCCCCCCTTCGCTCAACTGCACGATGTCGATATCGCCCACCACCACCTGCCCCGAATCGACGCTGGTCAGCCCCGCGATGGCGTGCAACAGCGTCGTCTTGCCGCCGCCGCTGCGTCCGCTGAGGACCACTTGTTCGGCAGCGTCCACCGTCAGCGACGGAATGTTCAACACCTCAAGACGGCCGCCCCCCGGCTGAGGGAACGACTTGCGAAGGTTGGTGATGCGAAGCATGGCCTCGACAGGGGTTCAGAGGAAACAAAGGAGGAAGCAGGGGAGACGCATCAGCGGCCCCGCATGGCCCGTTGCAGGCCGCGTTTCGTCTCGCGGTCCCGCATCGCCTGCCGTTTATCGTGCAGTTTTTTCCCTTTGGCGAGCCCCATCACACATTTGGCAAGCCCGCGGGCATTGAAATAAACCCGGAGCGGGACCAGGGTCAATCCGCGTTCGTGGGCGCGGCCGGCAAACTTGTCCCGCTCCCGCTTGTGGAGCAACAACTTGCGAGCCCGCCGCGGGTCGTGGTTCCACATCCCGGCATTGGCATAATGGGCGATGTCGGCCCCGATCAGCCACAATTCGTCCTGTTGCTGGCGAATGTAGGCTTCGTTGAGCGAGAGTTTGCCATCGCGCAACGATTTGACTTCGCTGCCCATCAGCACCATCCCGCACTCGACCGAATCGAGGATTTCGTACTCGTGCCGGGCCTTACGGTTTTCCGAGACGAGGGTGATTCCCGCGTCGCGTTTCGCTTTGCCGCCGCCCTTGGCAGTTGCTTTCGTGTTCTTTTTGCTGGCCATGAGCCCGATTGTACCGCCCCAGCGGCTGACTCGAAGGTGGTCTCCGGCGGCAGAAAACGCCCGATCACGCCGGGGGGGCGGTGAACGCGGAGGGGTGGGTGACGGTTCACTCCCGGAATTCGTACACTAAAGTCGGTCTGAAACCCACCTGCGGGCGGCCCACCGGGCACTTCCGCTGCAGCGGCCCGCGAAAGTCCCGCGGCGATCCTGCGGGGTCGGTTTCAGCCCACGCCTAGGAACGGTTCGCACCCCAGCCCGCGACGGTTCGTTTTTTAACTCAGCCCTGAGGATCCAATGGCCTTTCGACTGCCCGTAGTTGCTGACCCCCAAATGCCGGAAAACACTGCGACCAGTGGCAGCGGACGGCTTCCGCGGTGGCTCAAGCGACCGGTTCCGAAAGGCAACGTCAATCACAAGACGGCGGAACTGATGGAAGAGTTGCGGCTGGAGACGGTCTGCGACAACGCCAAGTGCCCCAACCGGATGGAATGTTTCAGCCAGCAGACCGCCACCCTGATGATTTTGGGGAACGTCTGCACCCGACCCTGCGGGTTTTGCGCGGTCCATCGCGGGCGTCCGCCGGCGGCGCCGGAGGCGGACGAACCGGCGCGGGTTGCCGAAGCGGCGGCCCGCTTGGACCTGAAGCATGTGGTCCTGACAAGCGTCACCCGCGATGACCTGCCCGACGGCGGCGCCGACCACTTCTACCAGTGCGTCGTCGCGGTTCGCGAGCGGACGGGAGCGACCGTCGAGGTCCTCACCCCCGATTTCGTGCACTGCAAAGCAGCGCTCGCGCGGGTCATCGAAGCCGCTCCCGAGGTTTTCAACCACAACATGGAGACGGTTCCGCGGCTGTACCGCCGCGTGCGGGGACCGAAGAGCGATTACCGCTGGACGCTGGAGATGATGCGGCGGGTCAAGGAGCTGAACCCGGCGGTCCGGACCAAGAGTGGGCTGATGCTGGGCCTGGGCGAGGAGCGCGACGAGTTGCTGGAAGCCTTCGCCGACCTCCGCGAGTACGGCGTCGACTTTTTGACGCTGGGCCAATACTTGCAGCCGGGGGAGAAATACCTGCCGGTCGTCCGCTACGTCCACCCCGACGAATTCGCGGAGCTGGGCGAGATCGCCAAGTCGATGGGATTTGTCAAAGTGGCGAGCGGGCCGTTTGTCCGCAGCAGTTACCACGCCCGCGACATGGCCGAAACCGAGCTGTTCACAGCTGACGGCTGAGCCGACCGCGTCTGGGCGGAGGGGAGGCGCCCGCAGGCTGGCGTCTAGATCCCCAGCTCCTGCTTCACCGCCGCGAATTGTTCGATCGCGAACGTCAGGTCGCTTTCGCTGTGGGCGGCGGAGACCTGCGTCCGGATGCGAGCTTTTCCGCGGGGGACGACCGGGAAGGAAAAGCCGACGACGTAGACGCCGCGGGCCAGCATCGCTGCGGCCATCTTCGTCGCCAAGGCCGCATCGCCCAGCATGATCGGGACGATGGGATGTTCGCCGGCCACGACCTCCAGCCCCAGACGCGCCAGTTGATCGCGGAAGAACCGCGTGTTCGCTTCCAGGCGATCGCGCAGCTCGGTCGATCCCTGCAGCAGCTGCAGGCAGCGGAGCGAAGCGGCGACGATCGGGGGGGCGACCGCGTTGGAAAAGAGGTAGGGCCGGGAGCGTTGCCGCAGTAGCTCGACAATCTCGCGGCGACCGCTCGTATAGCCGCCGCTGGCCCCTCCGAGCGCCTTGCCGAGCGTGCCGGTCAGGAGATCGATGCGGTCGATCACATCGTGATGTTCGTGCGTCCCGCGTCCGCGAGCTCCCAGGAAGCCGACGGCATGGGAATCGTCGACCATCAGCAGGGCATCGTACTTATCGGCCAGTTCGCAAATCGCCGGCAAGTTGGCGATCGTACCATCCATCGAAAAGACCCCGTCGGTCGCGATCAGCCGGAACCGCGCGGATTGGGCCTCTTTCAGCTGCCGCTCCAAATCAGCCATGTCGTTGTTCTGGTAACGGAACCGGGCCGCTTTGCAGAGCCGAATGCCGTCGATGATGCTGGCGTGGTTGAGGCTGTCGGAGATCACCGCATCTTCGCCGGTCAGCAAGGTCTCGAAGAGCCCGCCGTTGGCATCGAAACAGGACGTGTACAGGATCGTCTCTTCGGTCCGCAGGAAATCGCTCAGCTCCGTTTCGAGCTTGCGATGGATGTCCTGCGTGCCGCAGATGAAGCGGACCGAAGAGAGCCCGTAGCCGCGTTGGTCGAGCCCTTCATGGGCCGCCTTGATGATCTCCGGATCATCGGACAGCCCCAGATAGTTATTCGCGCACAGGTTCAGGACCTCTCGCTGCGCTCCGACCGACACGTGGGCCGCCTGCGGCGAGGTGATGATCCGTTCGTCTTTGTACAGTCCCGCTTCGCGAATCTCTCGCAGCTCCGCGGCGAGATGTTCTTGAAACCTTGCGTACGACATGCTTACTTCCAATCCAAAATAATTTTCCCCGACTGCCCCGAAAGCATCACGTCGAACGCTTCCTGGAAGTCGGGGTAAGCAAAGCGATGGGTGATCACCGGGGCGATATTGAGTCCGCTGTCGAGCATGACCGACATCTTGTACCACGTTTCGTACATTTCTCGACCGTAGATCCCCTTGATCGTCAACATGTTGAAGACGACCGTGTTCCAGTCGATCGCGATCTCTTCGGCGGGAATCCCCAGCATCGCGATCTTCCCGCCGTGGCACATGTTGGCCAACATCTCGCGGAACGCCGTGGCGTTGCCCGACATCTCCAGGCCGACATCGAAGCCTTCCTGCATGCCGAGTTCCCGCTGGACATCGCCCAGGTTTTCGTGGCGGACATCGACGATCCGGGTCGCGCCGAGCCGCTGGGCAAGTTCCAGTCGCCACGGATTGACATCGGTGACGACCACGAACCGCGCCCCGGCGTGCCGGGCGACGGCGGCCGCCATGCATCCGATCGGTCCCGCCCCGGTGATCAACACGTCCTCGCCGAGGATCGGGAACGAGAGTGCGGTATGGACCGCGTTGCCGAAGGGATCGAAGATCGCCGCCACGTCGCGATCGATCTCCGGTCGATGGTGCCAGACGTTCGTCATCGGCAGGACAACGCGTTCGGCAAAGGCGCCGGGTCGGTTGACGCCCACCCCCAGCGTGTCCTTGCAGAGGTGCCGGCGCCCGGCCAGGCAGTTGCGGCAGAGACCACAGACGACGTGCCCTTCGCCGCTGACGATCTCGCCGGGATGGAAATCGACGACATTGGAGCCGACCGCGATGATTTCGCCGACAAATTCGTGGCCAACCACCATCGGGACCGGAATCGTCTGTTGCGCCCAAGCGTCCCACTGGTAGATGTGGAGGTCGGTGCCGCAGATCCCCGTCCGATCGACACGGATCAACACGTCGTTGATCCCGTAGTCGGGTTCGGGAACCTCTTCGAGCCACAACCCGCGTTCGGCTTTTCGTTTGACCAGCGCTTTCATCGATCCTTCCCCGGGGCGGGGCCACTTGAAAAACGCTCCAGTCTAAAGCGACCGCGTCGTTTGAGCAGCGGGGCGATCGGCCGCCCCCCCGCTTCACGGCTGGTCGCTGGAAACGGCGCTCCCGGCCGCCTCGTCGGACGCCTCGGAGGCATTGGACGCGCTCGCTTGCTCGTCCGGAAGCCGCGGTGCGGTGTTCGACGAGTCGGCGAGCCCGGGGGGCAGTTCCATGATCCGCAGCTTGCGAAAGTGGATCTCGCGGCCCTCCGATTCGAGGCAGAGGTAACCCTTTTTGAGCGAAGCGTCGCGGATCCCGTTGACGAACTTGCCGTTGACCGACAGCTTCACCGAGCCGTCGACCGCGACGACGACATAATGATTCCACTGGCCGACTCCCTTACAGCGATTCTCCAGCGATTTGCTCCGCGATCCCCGCGGGTTCTCGGGCGTGGCCGTCATGTCGCCAGCGGCGAACAGCTCGCCGTGGACATAGGCGATCGGAGGCAGCGTGCCATCGGGCCGGCGATGCTGGTTGACCCAGTCGAGCTCCAGCATCTGCACCTCCATGCCGGTGGGGAGGCGATTGGAGCGGGGTGTGGCGTCGCTCCAGAGGAAGATCCCGGAGTTGCCCCCCGGTTCCATGTGCCGCCATTCGACTTCGAGGATGAAGTTCTCGTACTGCCGTTCGCTCCGCATCACGCCGATCGGCTGCCCCGTGCAGACGAGCAGCCCATCCCGCACCGACCAGGTGGCGGGCGAAGTGTTGACGTCGACCCAGCCACTGAGGTCCTTGCCGTTGAAGAGATCGCGGAAGACGAGTTCTTGGCCGCCGGCGGTCGCTCCGAGGCCGGCCAGCAGGAGGAAGGGCAGGGCGGCCCGGATCGCAGCATGTTGCCGGGCAGCGGGCGAGGATCCGCAGCGGAGGGAGGGAGGCAGGCACACGGGAAACATGATCGTTGTCCTTCGGGGCGGAGGGAGCGGTTCACGGGGCAGGGAGGGTCCACTTAGCTGTCAGAAAACCGCCCCTCATCCTATCCGCCTCTCGCGTGATCCGCTGCGCGGCGGCGGTGGAGCCGGGCAGCCGGGTCAAGTAAGGTAGAAAGGGATGCTGGCGAAATCCCTGCGGCGTTTCGAACACGCCGCCCGCTTCCCGCTCCTCGGCAACGAGCGAGCGGACTGGTAAATGATTTCCGCACCAGTCCTGCGCCGCGATTGCGACGCGTTGCCCCCCGACTCTCCGTCTCCCCTTCCCGACTTGAATGCCGCCATGCTTTTGCGTCTGTTTGCTGCCTGTTGCTTACTTTCGATCGCCGCCTCGCTGCCCATGTCCGCGGTGGCAGCCGACCCGCCCAACATCGTGATGATCATTTCGGACGATCAGGCCTGGAACGATTACGGCTTCATGGGGCACCCGGTGATCGAAACCCCGCATCTCGATCGCTTGGCTCGCGAGAGCGTGGTCTTCCGGCGGGGGTACGTCCCGACGTCCCTCTGCCGTCCTTCGCTGATGACCCTGATCACCGGGCATTATGCGCATCACCACGGGGTGACCGGCAACGATCCCTCCCCGAAGTACGCCGAGAAGGGCTCGCAGCTTTACGCCCAGCGACGAGCCCAGCTGATCTCCAACATCGATCGCTTTGAAACCGTCCCCGAACGGTTGAGCGAACGGGGTTACCTCAGCTTCCAAAGCGGAAAATGGTGGGAAGGGAACTATCGCCGCGGCGGGTTTACCGCGGGGATGACCCGCGGGTTCCCGCAACCAGGAGGTCGCCATGGGGATGATGGCCTGAAGATCGGCCGAGAAGGAATGGAGCCGATCACCTCCTTCATCGATCGGGCGGACGCGGCGGCGAAGCCGTTCTTCCTGTGGTATGCCCCCTTCTTGCCTCACACCCCGCACAATCCCCCGAAGCGGTTGCTGGAAAAGTACCGGCAGCCCGGACGGCCGATCACGATCGCGCGTTACTACGCGATGTGCGACTGGTTTGACGAAACCTGCGGGACCCTGATCGATCACCTGGAAGCCAAAGGCTTGCGCGAAAATACGCTGATCGTCTACGTCACCGATAACGGGTGGATCCAGAATCCGGGAAAGAACGGCTATGCTCCCCGTTCCAAGCAGACGCCGTACGAAGGGGGCGTCCGCACCCCGATCATGTTCTCCTGGCCCGGCGTGCTGCCGGCAGGCGAGCGGCCGGAACTGTGCAGCAGCATCGACATCGTGCCGACGATGCTGGCCGCTGCCGAGGTGCCGGTGCCCGACAGCCTGCCCGGCTTGAACCTGCTGCCCGCGCTCCGCAGCGGAACGCCGCTGGAGCGGAAACAAATCTTTGGAGAAAGCTTCGCCCACGACATCGCCGATATCGAGGACCCCGAAGCGTCGCTGCTGTACCGCTGGGTGATCGAAGGTCCCTGGAAGCTGCTGCTGACCTACGATGGCGAAGTCAATCGTTACGTCAGCACCCATCCCCGCGAGGACCGCCGTCCGCAACTGTATCACCTGATCGACGATCCCGCCGAGGAGACCAACCTGGCGGGCAAACATCCCGAGATCGTGGCCCGCCTGGCGACAGCGATCGAGCAGTGGTATCCGCTGGAGGAACGAACGGCGCTCACCGAGTACCCCGCCTCGCAGGACGAGTAAGCGATCGTTCAGCCTTGCCGGTCGGGGAAGGGGTCGTCGATCACCTCGAACGACCAATCGGGGGCGGCCAGATCGGTTTGGCCGCTGAGCACCAGCGAGCCGTACTGGGCGACGCCGGTGTGGACCGTCAGGTTGGCCGCCAGCCGAGCCGTCCCCGGATGATGCGTGTGACCGCAGAGGACACGGAGTTGCCGATCGGGATGCGTCTCGGCGGCGTGCCGCAGCATGCTCCCCAACTGCCCGCAGACAAAGAAGGGAGCCCAGGCATCGTCGGTCGTCTGGCCGAGGTACCAGCAGGCCTCGCGGAAGGGCGGCACATGGGTCAGCACGAAGACCGTTTCGTAGCGATCGAGGGCGTCCAGCAATTTCGGTTCGAGCCGTTCGGCGGCTTCCCGGCCAAGGGCGATCAAGGCCGCTTTCCGCGCTGCCGTATCGAGCGGCTGGAAGTCCTCGATATGGTCGAAATCGGCCAGCCGGATCGGGGTCCCTTCGTAGTCGCCGACGGTGGCATCCCCCCAGCCATCTTCCCCGACGATGCCGACCCGGTCGGTCAGCCGGAGATCCCCGCAGTCGCTCAGGTAGTGCAGCAACGGGTGGGCGCGCGTCAGGTCGACGATCCGCCGTCGCGCCGTGGCGATCCGGCGTTGATAGAAATCGTGATTGCCGAGGATGAAGTAGATCGGGCGGGCCAGGCTGTCGGCCAAGCGACGCAGTTGGAAGGAGACGTCGGAGCCCTCCGAGATATCGCCGGTCAGCAGCAACGCGTCCGCTTCGCTGCGCCCGACCGCCTCGATAAACGCCTCCCAGGTCGGCAGTTGCACATGCGTGAAATGGGGATCGGTAAGCCAGGCGATGCGCATCAGCTGTCCGCCTGTTCCGCGGCGATGCCCGCGTAGCGATGGATGAACGCCGCGATCGATTCGGCGACATACGACAGGTCGCGGGGGTCGGTCGACAGCAGGTGATCGGCCTGATCGAGCGTCAACAGGCTGGCCGGCGGCGGATCGCTTCGCGTGGTCGAGGGCGTGCCGGCCAACTGCAAGATCCGCAACGCCTGGTCGTAGCCGACTGTCGTATCGCGGGGGGAATGGCAGATCAGCAGGGGGACAGCGACTTGCGGGATCAGCGCGGGGAGCCGATGACGGCGGAAATCTTCCAGCATCTGGGCGGTGATCTTCCAGGGTCGCCCGCCGATCGTGACTTCGCCGATGCCCGCTTCGGCGATCTGCGGATTGCTCCGCACCATCAGCTCGGCCAAGTGCTGCGTGTCGCTGGGGGCCGCCAGGGTGGCGACGGCGGCGAGTTTCCGCCAACACGATTCGTCGGCAAGCTGCGGCCGGGCGGCGGTCGCCAATGACGCCGCCCCTCCAAAACTCATCCCGATCAAGGCCGAGGGCGGCGCCCACTCGGCGTCAGCGAAACGGCCGGCCGCCCGCAAATCGGCCAGATTCGTCGTGAAATTGGTTTCGGAAAAGTCGCCTTCGCTGCCCCCTAACCCCGTCATGTCAAAGCGGAGGACCGTCACCCCGTGCTCGGCCAGAAACCGGCTGATCCGCACGATCGCCTTGAGGTCCTTATTGCACGTAAAGCAGTGCGCGAAAACCGCCAGCGGGGGCGGATCGCACTCGGTCGCCTGATCGACGATGCCCGCCAACGGAAACCCGTTACCGCCATCGAACCGCACGCGCTGACTGACTCGGCGAGATCGGATCACGAAACTATCGGCTGCCTGGCAAGGGTTGCAAGCTCGGGTGGCGAGCGCGGGGTGCGAGCGCGGGTGGCGAGTGCGGGGTGCGAGTTCGGCCGGCGAGCACGGGTGGCCACGAAGGGTTCCCGCCCGGGCGCTCAATTGGCCGCCGGGGAGGGCGACGATTTGATCCGCCCGGCGCGGAAGGCTTCGGCCATCGCCCGCGGCACTTCGGCCTCGGCCATCACCAACCCCGCGCGATTTTCGGCGACCCGCGCCTTCTGGCCTTGCTCCTCGGCAATCGCTTCGGCGCGGCGGCGCTCCGCCTGAGCTCGAGCGACGCGCGTGTCGGCCTCGGCCTGATCCGACTGCAAGCGGGCACCGATGTTTTCGCCGATGTCGATGTCCGCGATATCGATCGAGACGATCGCGAAGGCGGTCTGGGCGTCGAGCCCCCGCTTCAACACGGCGCGGGTGATCAGGTCGGGATTTTCGAGGACGGCGAAATGCGTTTCGGCCGACCCGATCGAGCTGATGATCGATTCGCCCACCCGCGCGATCACGGTTTCCTCGGTCGCTCCCCCGATCAACTGTTCCAGATTGGTGCGGACGGTCACGCGAGCGCGGACGCGGAGTTCGATCCCGTTCTTGGTGATCGCGCTCAGCGTCGTCTTGCCGCTGCGACGCGGGTCGGGACAATCGATCACCTTCGGGTAGACGCTCGTCTGGACCGCATCGAGGACATCGCGACCCGCCAGGTCGATCGCCGCCGCCTGGTCGAAATCGAGTTGAATGCTGGCCCGATGGGCCGCGATGATCGCGTGGATCACGTTCATCACGTTGCCGCCGGCCAGGTAATGCGACTCGAGCCGCCGGGTGCTGATCCCCGCCGCCCGATTGATGTCCATGCCCGCCTGGGCGGCCATGATCTTGGCCTGCACGATCACCTGCGGATTGACCTTGGTGAAGTGCATCCGGATCAGGCTGCTAAGACTGACATCGGCCACCGACATGTAAGCCTGGAACCACAGTTTGCCATACCGCAGGAAAAAGAATCCCAGGGTCAGCAAGATGAAGGCGAGGACGAACCCGCCGGCGGCGAGGAACACGCCGTAGACGCTGACTTCGGCCAAGGGGAGCGGAGCGCGGAGAAGCGAGCTGGACACGGATACGACTTTTTCTTCGGGTTTTCTTCAGGGAAGAAGCCGACGGTGATCTAGAATTCTGTCCTGGAACGACGAACGATAAAGCGTCGTGAGGCCGTCGGCGAAAGTACGTTATACAAGACGGACGAGTCCTGGGGAGGGAAGCTCCTACTTTTCCCCAGGTCGATGGGTGGGAGCGAAGACCTGGATCATGGACTTCATCCTTGCGGGGCAGCCGTCTGTTCCGGCACGGTTAGTCGCCCCTGCGGGCAGGAGCAATTGCCCCGGCGGGCAGCAGGAGTCGCTCTTGAGGGACCGGCCGGCAGGCCGGTCCGCAACCGATCCGGGGGCCAGCGGAAGCGGCGGCAAGGAGCAGGCGAGTGCCCCGAGCGGCGGGCCTCGGTGAAGTCCTACCACCGCCCTGCAGGCCCGCACCGGGCTCCTCGCGGGGCGTCCGGCACTCCCTTTTAACCGCCCCCCCTTTTGATAGCCCCCCTTTTTGACGATCCGGCTCGCGACGTTGCCCGGCTTTGGACTACGCTAGAAACATCCCTTGTTCCACCTCATCTAAGTGAGGAAATCGATGATGCCAACACTGCAAGCGGGCGACTGGGTCGTCTACCGCAAAACCAAGCAAAGCCGCGTTCCGGGACCCCGTGCCCAGCAGGTGATGGCGTCTCCCAAAGGCGATAGTTACGGCTACATCGTCGACAAATTCTGGGTCGTCGAAGGGGTCTGCGAAGACGGCAGCGTGCTGGTGAAAACCCGCCGCGGCAAGCACCACCGCTTGTCGAGTGACGACCCCTGCCTGCGCAAGGCCAACTTCTTCGAACGGATGCTGCACCGCCACCGTTTTCGCGAGATCGACCAACACACCGAGCACGGCAACGCGATCCCGGCCTAGCTGGAAAGTTTGGAGAGCTCATTGGCGACCAGGGTCGGATCGTCCTTTGCTTGCAAATGAGCGATTCGGTCGGCGGGCAGCCCCGCTTTTTCCAAGTGTCCTGCCAAGCGTTTCCAAATCGTCGCCCGTTTTTTACCTTCGCTCAGAAAGAGCTCGGTGACCAGTTCCTGGGCCTTCTGGAAGGCGATCGCATCCCGGTTGCGGTAGTAATTCTTGATGATCCGCTCTTGGTGGCGGCTGTGTTCAGGGGGCATCGGCGAGGGGACTCCAAAGAAACGAAGAACGAAGGCGAAAGAAACGCTCCGGCGGCGCGGTGGGCCGCGACCGGGCGGCCGCTCGCAACCGCCTACGGTAGCCGATCGCCGCGGCGATCGGCTACGCCATTTTGCCGCCGCCAGGCGGTGGTGTCGGCGCTTTGCCGCAGGCTGTATGCTACCTTCGTTCTGCCCGTCTGAGAGATCTCTGTTTATGAACCGACCGAACCGCCAAGAGAACCGTCCGGTGATGTGCCGCGGAGTTCGCGGGGCGATCACGGTCGACGCGAACGACCGCCACGCGATCTTAACCGCCACGCGTCAATTACTGGCTTTGATGATCCGCCGCAATCAGATTGTGGCCGCCGATGTCGCCAGCGCGACCTTCACGCTAACTCGTGATCTGGACGCCGAGTTCCCCGCTTTGGCGGCCCGGCAATTGGGGTGGTTGGATGTGCCGCTGCTGTGCGGTTACGAAGTCGCCGTGCCCGGTTCGCTGCCGCAATGCATCCGGGTCCTGATCCACTGGAACACGCCCCGTGGCCAGTCGGAAATCGAGCACATTTACATGCGGGGTGCGAAAGTCCTGCGTCCCGATCTTTCCAAGCTGCCGCCGGTCGACCTGGAGGAACTGGAAACTTGGATTCGTCAGCAGATGGATGACCCCTCCTGCTCCGGGTCGAGCAAACCGTCGGCATCATGAAGACCCGCATTCGCTGGACCTACAGTGTTCCCTTAAGCGTCCTCCGCGCTGCCGCCTCGGTCGCCTTGCGGGCTCCGGTCGTGACGCCGGCGTTGGAGCCACGCTTGTCGCCAGCGGTCGCGGCGATCAACCACCGGCTGGCCCTCGATGAACTCGACCTGGCGGTCTTCTGGGAAGCGTTGCTGCGGGCGGGGCTCGACCCGGGGGATGACCGCGGGCGCTGCGAGCCGGCTTTGTTGGCGGCGGGTTGTTCGCCCTTGGCGAGCGAAACGATGGCTTCGGCCGTCTCCCGCTGGCTGACCGATATCCGCCTGGCGCATCACGAAGCCTTTCCCAAATTGGCCGAACAGTTGCCGCTCCGCGGTCGCCCGCTGCGGGAACATTGGGAAGAACGGGGAGCCGGGCTGCTCCGGCAGATCGGGCAGCGGACCCACGCTCAGCTGCTGCCGCCGCGGGCGACGGTCTGCTTGATCCAGCCGGTGCGGGGGGGGGACGGAGGCCTCGATGCGGGTCGGGAAACGGTGTGGATGGAAGCGATCCTCACCAACATCGATCCGACCCTGCCCGAGACGCTTCGCCTGGGCTGGCTGATCGCCCGTCTGGGGATGGCGGGCGAAAATGCCAACCGCTTGATCGACGCCGAACACTTACCGCGGGTCGCCGCGGTCGGCCTGGTCCCGGTGGTGCTCGCCGCCGGACAGGAACTCGAGCTCGTCCCTCCGGGCCCCTTGCCGATCGCCGCAGCGCTCCAAACCTGGCGGGTCGCCAGCGACGAGGCGACGCCCGCCATTCTGGAGAACTGGTGGGAACAGCTGTCGACCGGCTCGACCCCCTTCCCGGTCGCGATCAAAGCGCTCGACCGGATGCTCTTTCCCGCCGACGCCTGAGCGGCCTCGCGCGAGTTGCCCCTGACTCGTCCCACCGAGCGGGTCCGAGCGGGGCTGCGCAAGTTGGACTGAGGGACGGGAAAGGGTTGCGTCTGAGGAAACCCGTCGGGCGATCTCGAGCCCTCCCTCACAACCTGTTCATCACCGCAGGCGGGCCGCGGAAGAGATTTTCACCAGCTGGGCGCGCGGTTCGCACATGGGCGGGGGCGAGGCGTTGGTCGCAGCGAGTGCCTGCTCGGTTGGTTTGCGGCGGCGTGTTCCTCCGAAACTGCCTGTTTACCCCGAAGGTGATCCGATGGCTTTTACGGCGTCCTCCTCGACCGAAACCCCGCTGGCGACGTCGCTGGAAACACAAAGCCAGCTCTGCAAGCTCCTGCGTCACTGGATTTTGGAGTCGACCACGCGGGCCGGTTCGGGCCATGCGACCTCGTCGCTGTCGGCGGTGGAATTGATGACGTCGCTCTTCTTCGGAGGCACCCTGCGATACGATGTCGAGAACCCCGAAAACCCGCTCAACGACCGGGCGATTTTTTCGAAGGGCCACGCCTCGCCTTTGCTGTACGGGCTGTGGGCCGCCGCCGGCCAGGTCGATGAAGCGGCACTCGCCCATTACCGCGAATTCGGCAGCAGCTTGGAAGGCCACCCGACCGATCGCTTCCGCTTCGCCGAGGCGGCGACCGGCTCGCTCGGCCAAGGGTTGTCGATCGGCCTGGGGATGGCCCTGGCAGCCCGCGCCGCGACCGGGGGCACCGCGAATTCTCCCCCCCGAGCGTGCGTCCTGCTGGGCGATAGTGAGATGACCGAAGGGAGCCAGTGGGAAGCGGTCCAGATCGCCGCGCATTACGAGCTGGACAACTTGCTGGGTGTGCTCGATGTGAACCGTTTGGGGCAACGCGGCCCGACGATGTATGGCCGTCACCTGGACGCCTACCAACAGCGTCTGGAGGCCTTTGGCTGGCGGACCGTCGTGGTGGAAGATGGCCACGACCTGGAACGGCTGGCCGAAGCCTACCGCGAGGCGGTCCAGCCGGCAGGCAAACCGACGATGTTGATCGCGGGGACCGTCAAAGGAAAAGGGGTCTCGTTGCTGGCGGACCAAGAGGGCTGGCACGGCAAAGCCCTCGACGAAGAACAACTGCAGCAAGCCCTCGAGGAGCTCGGTGAAGTCGATCCCTCGCTCCGCGGCTCGATCCCCCGCCCGGAGGCCCCGGCGGGGGACGTGTCGGGGGAACCCTCCCCCCCTGCCCAAAATTTCGCGGCGATCGACTCGTATGCGCTCGGCGACGAGGTGGCGACCCGCGACGGCTATGGAACCGCCCTCGTCCGCGTGGGGGAAGCGATGCCGGAAATCGTCGCCCTCGACGGCGAGGTCTGCAATTCGACGCGGGCCAAAACCTTCCGAGAGGCGTTCCCCGATCGCTTCTACGAAATGTTCGTGGCCGAGCAGAACATGGTCGGCGTGGCCACCGGTTTGGCGCTCCGCGGCAAGGTGCCGTTCGTTTCGACGTTTGCCGCGTTCTTCAGCCGAGCGTTCGACCAGATCCGCATGACCCCCCACTCGGGTGCGTCGGTCAAATTTGTCGGCTCCCATGCAGGCGTCGCCATCGGCGAAGATGGCCCCTCGCAGATGGGGCTGGAGGACCTGGCGATGTTCCGTTCGCTCCCGGATTCCACCGTCGTCTACCCGTGCGATGCCGTTTCCACCGAAAAGCTGGTCGAACAACTCGCGCAGCAGTCGCCAGGAACGGCCTACCTTCGGACGACGCGAGGCAAAACTCCCGTCATCTACCAACCGGACGTGAACTTCCCCATCGGGGGGTCTCATGTGCTCCGCCGCAGTGACCAGGACCGGCTGACGATCGTGGCGGCCGGGGTGACCCTGCACGAGGCGCTCGCAGCGCACGAGCAATTGCAGCAAGCAGGAATCGCGACCCGCGTGATCGATCTGTACTCGATCAAACCGATCGACCGACCGACGCTGCTCACCGCGGCCCAGGAAACCGGCTGCCTGCTGACCGTCGAGGACCATTACGCGGCGGGTGGCATCGGGG
>CAYNVI010000002.1:0-35304 GCA_964400585.1 uncultured Pirellulaceae bacterium
CGGACGGTGACCAGCGAAGCGCGATCTTGCAACGAGTCGATCGAAGCATCGATGATCGAAGCCCCGCTGGCTGGGACGAAGATCAGATCGCCCGCGGCCACGAAGACCTCTTCGGCGTCCGACAATTGCTGGGTGAATTGTCCCAGGTTGGTCCCCGCCGAGGCGGTGTTGCCGTTGCGGTAGAAGGTCGTGCCGCCCAGCACCGAAGCCCCGCTGGAAGCATCGACATCGACGCCCGTCTCCGAGTTGGCGATCACGTTGTTCAGCAACGTTGGGGCCGCATTCTGGCGGATGCTGACGCCCGTTCCGCCGGCGAAGAACTGGTCGGTCGTGACGCTGCTGATCGCGCCGACTGCATCGATGTCGGCACCGATCGTGCTCGATCCGGCCGCTCCTTGCCGCAGGTCGGTCAGGCGGACGAAGGCGAAGCGGTCTTGCGGTCCGAAGCCGGCTGCGTCGATGTCCAGGACATTCGAGAGGCCGCCGATGATCCCGACGTCGTGGTACCGGTTGCCGTCCCGGCTGATTTCCACCCGCACCGCTTCGACCGCGCCGGTTTCGAAGACGGCCAGATCGGGGAGGCTGTCGCCGCTACCGGTCAAGAGGTTGTCAGTGAAGGCCAGGACCAGTTGACCTCCCTGGCCCATCGAAACGGTGAATTCGCCACTGACCGGTTCGGCCCCGCGGCCGGCACAGTCGGGGATCCCCAAAGCGGTGTCGGGGTCGCGGAATCCCTGATCGGGCAAGGCACCGCCCGAGGCGTCCGGCGTGTAGGAGACGACGCGATCGGCGAAGGCCGTGCTGCCGAGATCGAAGAAGATCCCTTGGTAGCTCTCGGCCGTCGCGGCGGCACCCGCTTGCACCGAACCGCCGACGATCGTGTTGTTGACGATCCGGTCGAAGGAGACGGGGCTGGACGACGCTTGGCCACCGGCGATCCCGGTCACTTGCAAACCGCCCGCCCCGTTGAAGGCCAGCACGTTGCTTTGCACGACCACCCCCGGAACGAGGTCTTCCGTATTCAGCTCGACCAGGTTGCGCGGGTAGCGGACCAAGTTGTCGGTCGTATTGCCGGCGACGTCGCTGGTCAGATCATGGACCAGATCGATCCCGAATTGCTCGCTGAAGACAAAGCGACTGTTTTCCACCAGGATCGTCCCCTGGGCGCCGCGGTCGCGGTTGGTATCCCCGCGACCATCGGTGCGATCGATGACGGCCAGGCTGTCGGCCGGATCGTCGATCAGCGAGGTCCCGAAGAGATTGATCTGCGAATCGTTGGTCGCGTCGACCCCGCTGGCACGGAGAGCGGAAACATCGAGGACAAGTTGCACCTCGGAACTGTTGATCGCGGCCACGATCGCCACGGCGACTTCGCTGGCGGTTTGCGGACGGAGCAGCCCGGTTCCCGGGATCGGCTCCCCGGTCAGCGGGTCGATCGCTGCGGAGCCGGGATCGACAACCTGCAGGCTGTAGGGGATCCGCACGTTGCCGGCGGTCACGCCGTTGTCGGCTTCGCTCAAATCGAACTCAAAAGTGACTTCCGAGTTGCCGTCGCCGATCGTAAAGGTGGTACCGTCGACCAATTCGTTCGCCGGGCGGGCCGTGATCGTCTGCGACTGGGTCAACCGGCTGTTCGTGTCGAAGGCCCGGAAGCGGGTGTCAAAATCGCTCCGCATCCGGTGGAAACCCGAGGCGACATATTCGCTGGCGTCGCGGATTTCCAACTGGTAGGAGCCGGTCACCAGGTCGCTGACCGGTTGCGGGGGGACGGTCAGATCGGGGGCCGGATCGGTGATGAAGGTGTTGGTCCCGTTGGCAGCGGTCGCCAGTTCTCCACGCTCGGCGAAGCCGATGATAAAATCGTCGACGTAGAGGCCTTCGAAGGCATTGTCGCGGGCCCGTCGGGCGCCTTCGGTGCCGAAGTTGTCGCCCCACCGCAGTCCCGTCGGATCGAACGGTCCGGGTTCTTGAATCGTCAGGCCCAGCAACGAGACCTTGTTCCCTTCGGTGGGATAGGCAGCGACTTCACCGCCGCTGAAGCGGCGGGCGACGGCTGCTTGCAAGGCGACCGCTACTTCGGCTGGCGTCATCGCGCTGTCGACCGTGACCGGAATCCCTTCGCTGCCGGGCGCTCCGCGGACTTCCAAGGGGCTGTCCGCCGAGGTCGCGACGTCGAAGCCGCCGGTGATCTCGATCTGCGCCCCGTCGGTGAGCACTCGGTAGTCGCGGGTCAGGCTGATCGAAGCCTGATAGGGACCGACCGGTCCGTCCACGCCCGAGCCAGCCACCACGGGGTTGTAACCGAGGTTCTGGTCGCTGCTGAAGCCGAGGTAGTAGGTACCGGCTTCGCTGATCGTGTACTGCAAGGCCGTGCCATTGAAGGCAACGTCGAGCGGGTTGCCTTCCGCGTCGAACAGGCGAACGGCCGGGGCGACGGGGCTAGCCGGCTGCGGCGTGGCCAATGCATCGATGGTGGTTCCGGCGGTCGCTTCGAAGCGGTACAGGTCGACATCGCGAACGCCGTCGATCGTGCCCAGACCACTCAGGGCCAGGTCCCCCGCCACGTTCGGCAGCGGCGTGGCCTGGACGAGTTCGTTATTGGTCTCGGTGGTGAAGTCGAAGGCATTATCGGTCGTCGTGGCGGGACGATTGGCCAAGAGGGCCTGGCTGAGCCGATCAGCGACCGCCGTCGCACTCAATGCCGACAGGGGCGAGGCGGTGGGATCGTTCGGGTCGGCCAGCGGCACGTTGACTTCGCCTGCCAGCGGATCGACATTCCGCAAGCCGTCGTTGAGCACGAAGGTCGTGCCGGCGACGGTCACGGTGACGCGGGTGTCGGGGGCCGAGCCGGGGTTCCCGCCATCGGCATCGGCGTAGAAGTCCGCCAGCAGGCTGCCGGGAGCCAGCACGACCCGAGGGCCCATCGCCAGTTCGAACGTTTCCCCGCCGATGGTCAATTGTTCGCCGTCGATCAGTTCCGAGCCCGCTTTGGTGCGGAGCCCGATATCGCCGCGACCGACCTGGCCGGCGGTGCTGAAGTCGACTCGCAGGCGAAGGTTTTCCTCGCCGGCGAATTCGCTGAGCGCAACCCGTGCCTGCCGCCACGAGTTGGTGTTATCGAACAGTTCCTGGACGTCGACATCGATCTCGTCGTCGTACGTATTGCGGAAGGCAAAATTGTTCGTCGGATCGTCGAACTCGTCGTCGCCCAAGCCGGGACCGCGGACCGAATTGTTGGTGCCGACGAGGTGCTCGACCCCGTCGTCGGTGATCACGTAGACACGGAACGCGTCGAGATTGGCGGCCGCCTGTTGCGGTTCGTCGTTGAGGCCGTCGTTATTGTCCGTTTCCAGGAAATACGTGAAGTACAGGAACGGCTGGTCCTGGGACGAATAGCCGGCCAGGTCGAACGGATTGCTTTCCAGCGAGCCCTGGGCCCCGCCGGGGAAATTGTAGGTGTTGTTGACCGGTTGGCCGTCCTGGCGGGGAACCGCCAAGGGATCCTGGGCGGGTCCGGTGAGGTTGCCGAAAGCGCTGTCTTCGTAGCCGAAGCGGAAGCTTCGCCCGCCGAGGACGCGTTCGGCGGCCTGCAGACGCGAATCGCTGAAGGTGTCCTCGTAGCCGTGCCCCAGATCCTCACCGCGGGTCGTCGTGGTGTGCCAGAGGTTGTAGTCGAGCGTGCTGAACTGCAGGCCTCGAACCGAGCCATTGCCGTTGACGTCGATATTCGTGCGGCCGCCGGAGAAGACCGGTTGCAGTTCCCCTTGCGTATTGAAGGCGTAGACCCGGCCATCGGCGGTGGTGCCGAACAGCAGGTCGGCGTAACGTCCCCCTTCGGCTTCGACCGGACCGGCGCTCAGGCCGGTGAACCGGATCCCCAGCAGATCGGTAGCCGTTCCCACGTAATCGCCGATCGCCCCTTCGATGGTGGCGGTCGGGTTGCGGACGGCATACAGCCCCCCGGCGTCGGAGACGGCATACAGGACGCTGTTGATGAAGGCGATTCCCGTCACCCTCCCGCCCGGGGCCAGATTGGGGATCAGGAAAACGTTGTCGACCTGGCTCTGCTGGACCGAGCCGTTGGTCAGCGTCAGGATCCGGTCGTTGGAGATCGCGGTCGTGTTGGCCAGGGCCGCATCGTTGATCGCCAAGGCGGCGCGGGCGGTGATGTCTTCGGCACGGTCGCTGACCGAGAACGGAACCGAGACCGCTCCCCCGGCGACGCTGCCGTCCCCGGTGGTGGCGGTGAGGATCCCGCGGTTTTGCAGCGCCGAGACGTTGACGCTGGTCGCCCCGCGGAAGTTGATTCGGTTCCCTTCGTGCCCGACCGAGACACCGTTGCCGACCACCTGGGCGATCGCCGCGGCGAACTGCGCCCGCGTCGCGTTCTCTTCGACGCGGATCTGCGTATTTTCATTCCCCGGATTGACGTCGTAGTCACCCTCGACCGTCAAACCGGAGCCATTGACCGTGGGGGCGGACGTTTCCGAGTCGCCCCGCAGCTGGATGCGTCCCAGTTCGAGGCCGCCCGAAGCGTCCGCCACGACCGCGAAATCGGCGGTGGAGATCGCCGAGACCAAGGCGTCGACCACGCCTTGATCGTCCAGCGGGTTGCCGTTGCTGTCACGCAACGAGACCGCGATCGCCGTGGCATCGTTGAGGCTGCTGTTGGAATCGAATTCGAAGGAGCGGCTGACGCCCGCGGCATCGGTCAGCGTGACCGAGGTGCCGTCGGCAACGGTCGTCGGGTCGAGCACCAGCAGCGGGCCGGTGTTGAACTCGTAGACCCGGGTGCCGTTGGGACCGGTGACGGTGAACAGGTCGCCGTCGCGGACCGAGACGCCGCTGGCCGCATCGTGTTGGAAGGTGAAGGCCGGTCCCGAATTGAGTTCGAAGGTCGCCGGTTGTCCGTTGCTAAGCGTGACCGTGAACTGATCCCCGTCGTTGAGCAGCGGCGTGGTCGTGCCGTCGACCGCGACGCTGGTCGCTGCCGGGAAGATCAGCTGCGATCGCGGGGTGGTCGAGGGGGGCAACACATTGCCGTTGCTGTCGACTTCGCGGGTTTCGATGTAACCGCGTTCGCGGATCTGCGTGCCCGCTCCATCGGCGCGATCGTCGATCGTGATCGTATTGCCGCCGACATTGATCGTGCGGGTGGTACGATCCCCGGCCGGGCCGCTGAAGGGCTCGCCCGTCTGCGGATCGAACTGGTAGAGGATGTTGTTGAAATACTCGGGGCCTTGGCGTACCACCGGGCGGTTCCCGACGAAGAAGCCGAGCCCATTGTCGCGGAAGGTCATCGCTTCGGGATGCACCCCATCGTCGCTGACCACGACCGTCGGCTCGCCGTTGGCGATCTCGACCTCGAACGTCTGCATTTCCGTCGGCCCGAGGTTGGTCAAGGTGCCGTCTTCGGAACTGATCCGGAAGTATTCCCAACCGGTGTCGTTGGGGGCATTGGTCAACAGGTCGCGGCTGTAGCCGAACAATTCCCCATTCGGCAGGAAGGCAAAGTCGGGGATGTCGGCATTGGGCGTTCCGACTTCGCCATAGCGTTCTCCGGTGGCGGGATTGATCAACTGGATCGTTTGCTCGACGCCATTGCCATTGAAGCCGATCGTGTAGGCGATCAGATCGTTCAGCGACAGGCTGACCGGCGCGGTCGCCGGGTTGAACAGGACGGGCACTTGCGGATCGGCGGCGGTCCCTCCGCCGGAGCTGCCGATGCGGTCTTCGGCGATCCGCACGACCGAATCGATCGGTTCCAGCCGGAGCAGCGGATTGGCACTGGCGGCGTTGTAGAACTGATCCATCGAAAGGGGGATCTGCGTCTGGTTGGCGACCGCTACGAAGTAGGAGCCTTCGGAGAGCTCCGTCGTGCCGATGTAAGGATCGAGGGTACCTGCGGAACCACGGCTGAGGTCGCCGCTGTCGGCCCCCTGGGCGTGGCGTGGCTGGTCGTCCGCGATGTTGCTGTCCGAGCCGATCATGATCAGCTCGCCCGCCTCGTTGAAGACGTAGAGCGCCATGTCCGCGCGAGCGTAATTGTCGGCATAGTCGAGGTCGAAGACCGTCGACAGGAACATCGAGGCGGCGTCTCGGGTGAGGTTTTCGTACTGCACATCGAACTGGAACCAGTCGATGTCGGCTTCGCTATCGAGCTGACCGGCGACGCTTTTCGCCAGCAGGTCGCTGTTGAGCGGTCCGTTGTTGACCACCGTCCCATCCTGCGAGATGCCAAAGGCACCGAGCGACTGGGCCTGTGCGAACGCCTCGTTGGCACCGGTCTGTTCCGATTCTTCGCCCAGCAGCGGCGAATGGAACGGTTGTCCGATCACCTGCAGCCCGTTGGTTGCGTAACGGACATCGGCGAAGCGGACCTGTGTGCCGGGGAATTCGTCCAGCTCCCGCAGGCGGACCTGCAGCTGGTATTCGCCAGCGGTCAAGCCTGCCCGTACGAGACCCGGGTCGGTCAGGTTGGCGGCGTCGGCGGGGGTGGCGGCATTGCTGCTCCGCACCCGGATGTGGTAGAGGTTCCGCGTACCGGTTTCGCCGGGCAGGAGGACGCGCATCCCCGCGTCCCGCGGGTTGGTCGAGTAAAGATCCTGCAGTTCGCTGGCATCGATGACTTCGGTGAAATCGACCGTCACCGAGGCCCCGCCGGGGATCGACAGGCTGGTCGTCGTGAACTGCAGGTTGGGGACGTCGCTGCCCAGGTAGCGGGCGTCTTGGAAGCGGACTTCGAGCACGAAGTCATCGCCTGGCGCCAGCACGTTGGCCGGGTTGGCGGGATCGAACTGACGGCTGTCGCGGCGGACCAGCGAGACGTCGGCGGGGCCCAGTTCGCTTCCGAATTGCCTGGCGATCGCCAGCTGGACACTCCCCGCCGGATTGGCCAGGAAATCATCGACGGCGACTTGGACGGTATCGCTGCGACCTGCCAGGCCGATCGTCAGGAAGCCGTTTGCCTCGACAATGTTCTCGCTGATCGTGATCTGCTGGGTCTCGGTCCGTTCATTGATTTCGGCCATCGGACGGACCGAGCCATCATCGAGCCGATCGCTGGTGAACAGCAGGGAAGGATCGCGTTCTTCTCGCAGCGAATCGTTCGAAAGGGCGAGGATTTCGCCGTTGGCATCGATCAGTTCGATCACCGAATCGAAGGCCAGGTTGGTGCGGTCGATGTCGAGCCAGACTTGGGTTCCCGACTCGGCGATGAAGGAAAAGACGTCGACGTCGCCCGGGTTCGCGACATAGCCATCGGCGACAAAGCCGAGGCGACGATTTTCGTCGCCGGAAAGCGCGTTCGGGGCGAGTTCCCCGAGGAATTCGGCGCGGCCGGGGATCGCGTTGGTGCCCGGCATCACGGCCCCGTCATGTTCCGCTTCGCTGACCGCGGACACATTCCGGTCGCTGGCTGCCTCGCGGACCACAAGCCCCGTCCAGTCGCCGGCGGCGGGGGGGCTGGCCAAACCGGCGGCCGGGTCGGAGGAGATCAGTTCCAGGAAGCTGGTGATTCGCGAGGAAGTCGCGGTGGCGTCGACATCCCAGGCGAACGCGGTGGTCACGTCGGCCAGGCCGAACGTGGTCCCGAAGTCGGGGTCGGCACCGACGCCGAGGGCCGCCGTGTCGATCACGCCGGGGATGGAGAAGGCGGCGGCGTTGTTCTGGATGTCGGTTTCCAGGTCCGGGTAGACATCCGCGGTCCAGCCGGCGAAGTTCGCGTTTTCCTGGTTGTCGCCGTTTTCATAAAAACCGCCGTGGGAAAACCCGATCCGCTGGGCCGAGTCGATCGTGAAGGCGCGGAAGTCCGCCTGGCCGGGCGTACCGGTGGTGTAGAGGAAGTCGTCCGACGGGAAAGCGACGTCTTCGTCCAGGTAGTTGACGAAGCGGATGTCCCCGAGGGCAGCGTTGCTCTCGAAGGAGATCTCGTTGAACATGACCGGGACGCCGTCGCGGAAGAAGGTTGTGGCGATCCAGTCGACATCACCGTTATCCCCGGCGAACGTCCCGCGGCTTTCCACTCGGTCGTCGGCGATCAACGTCGGCTGTTGGGTGATCGTGGTGTCGGCGAGCAATTGCGATGTGTCGCCGACGACCACGAAGTTGGAGAACTGGAAGATCAGGTTCTGCGCCACCAATTGGCTGACCGATCCGCCGGCCGTCTGAGCGTTGTCAAAGACATCGATCTCGCCACCGGCGCTCGGTTCGACTTCGAAGAAGCCGTTGGTCGTGGTGGCGACGTCGTTGTCGATCCGCAGGCCGTTGTTGACTTCGGGACCGGCCGGCAAGACGACGAAATCATCGCTGGGGGCCAAAGGACCGTCCGCTTGACCCACGATCCCGTCATTGTTCGTGTCGACCTGGGGGCGTCCTTGCGGATCGAATCCCGCCCCAGCCGAATCGTCACGCAGCGAAGTCAGCACGACGGGGAAGTCGGGGTGGCCGACGATCTGCAGGGCCCCGCCGATCCGATCGGGAATGTCCCGGAGCTGATCGGCGGCGGTCAGCAGGCTGCCGCCGACGACGATGGTCGCGGGCGTGTCGCCGCTGCCGTCGAACTTGACGACCAGGCTGCTGCGGGCATCGCTTTCCAGCCGCAAACCGCCGTAGACGAATTGATTGGGGACTTCGATCGTGTCGTTGACCACATGGACGATGTCGGTGTCGTCCCAGACCCCTTGGGTGGCCAGTTCGCCGCCGCGAACTTGCATCCCGTTGATCGCGTTGTGGCCCAGGGCGTTGCCGCGGACCAGCGGGCCGGCATTGCCTTGCGAATCGACGCGGTCGATCGGACCGCGGCTGCGGCCGGTGTCGCGAACCGCGAAGGAGGAGAGCGAGTTGACGTCGATGGTGATCGCCGCGCCGCTGCCTCCGGTGAATTGGTTGTCGACGATGATCGGTGTGGCGCCGCGGACGAAGACCGTGCCGGGTGCGTTGTCGCCCCGGCCGACGCGATCGCCCGCCAAATCGCCCCGTCCATCCGCGTTCGCTTCGAAGACGGTGTTGGCCAGGCGGACTTTTCCCTGATGGACTTCCACGGGGTTGAAGGAAGCGAAGCCTCCTTCGATGCGAGACACGCCGCCGGCTCCCGCGATCACCGCCTGATCGAAGCTGGCCCGCGAGGTATGGCCGACGTAGATGCCGCTCCAGTCGCCCGGCGTCAGTTCGAATTCGCTGCCTCGATTTTTGGTGTCGAACGTTCCGCCGCCGCCGTACCGCTGATCTTCCAGGCTGGTCAAGACGACGGGCAGTCCGGCAGTTCCTTCGGCCAGCAACTGGCCGCCGAAGCTGACGTCGATCCGCGCGCTGTCGAGTTTGATCGTCGTACCGGGATCGATCGCCAGGCGGGCATCGAACCGTGCGCGGAACACCGCTTCGCTTTCGATCAGGGGCGCCCCTGGGCTCGGATTGTCGTCGGTGAAGGAAGTTTGGCTGGCATTCAAGGAAGCGACCAGCTCGAACGGCCCTTCGACCAATTCGCCGCTGACCGGATCGACCGTGAGGGTTGCGCGGTAGAGGCGTCGACTGACAAAGCCGCTGTCGCTGGACGGGGTCGGCAGTTGCGACAGCCGGACCGACCCGCTAGTCGGTAGTTCCACCGAGGTGGTGCTGGCGCTGGCCGGGCTTTCCTGGCCGCTGGCATCGACATTCGTGAGGCGATAGGCGTAGTTCCCGGCCGGGACGTTTCCGCTGGCGTTGGCCGTCAGCCGAACCAGCAGCGTCGAGGGGGCTTGGGAATCGAGGATCGCCCCGCCGGCGGTCCCCTCGATGACCAGGTTTTCGGTCAAGACGTGGGGGATGTCGATGTCGTCGAAGCGGGCTTGTCCGGTCAGCGGTTGCAGCGAGGATCCGGTCCTGGTCGTCACCCGGATGAACAACCCGTTGATCGAGTTCTCGACCACCACGTTGTCGTGGACGTCGGGGCCGACCCGGTGGTAGGCGGGTGTGAACAGCCCATCCGCCTGGTACCGCGTTTCGTCAAAGCGGGTTTCGATGAAGGTGTCGGGGGTCGCCGCGATCGCGGCGTCGGCGCTGTTGCTGATCCGCGAATGGGCGATGGTGGCCCGCGTCACGGCCAGATCGACCGGCGAGACCACGACGCTCCGGCCATCGACCGTCACCCGACCTCCCCCGTAACGGAGGTCGGCAAACTGCAGGTGGTTGAGGAACAGGCCATGCTCTTCGAGGTTGACCCGGCTCTCGTCGGCGGTGTCGAGATCGCCGCGGAAGTCGATGCCTCCCCAATCGCCTGCTTGGACATTGGGGGTGAAGTTGGGGGCGTTGCCGGTCCCCAGCGTGTCGTCGTTGTAGCTGGTGAAGTAGACGCTGCCCGGGATCAGTTGGTTGTCCGCGTCGCGGATCAGTTGCCCGTTGCTGTCCCGCAAGGTCGGGGTCCCGAGCAATTGCAACGAAGCGCCGCTGCGATCGACCGTGGCGGCAGTGCTGCCGACGCCGAGGCGAGCCCGCTGCATTTTGACGATCACGCCGGCATCCATCACCAGGGTGACGCCGCGGGGGACGTTCAGGTCTTCGCCATCGGGGAGCGGGTCGCCGAAGGAGTCGATCCCGATCTGGTAGGAGTAATTGTCTTGAGCGGTGGCAACGTCGCCGTCGCGGCCGCCATTGGCGACGACCCGGACCGTCTGCCCCGGTTGGGCCTGGGCAATCGCGTCATCGAGGTCGGCGAAGGGGTTGTTGATCGTGCCATTGCCGGCCGAGCTGGTCGCTTTATCGACGTACAGCGTGGCGGTCGGATCGGAGGGGACAAACCAGAAGTTGTGCACGCCGCCTGGACGGCCATCGGAATCCCCATCGAGGGGCACGCCCGAGAGGTCGGTCAAGCCGGGGGCATCGCTCGCTTGGAACTCGATCCGCAGATCATAGGCCCCTTCGCTGCGGCCGCCCAAACCGGTCTCCGAGATCGCCGGGTCGTACTGGTCATTGCCGCTGGCCGAAACGCCCAGCACGTAGGTGCCGGCGGCGAGGTCGAGCTCGATCAGCGAATCGCTGCTGAAGTAATCATCGTTGCCGGCGATCTCCGTGAAATTGCCGTCCGCTTGTTGCTGGTAGAGCCGCAGGTTGGTGTCGAGGAGGCTCGATTCAGCCAACCGTTCGGCCACCGTCTGGATCGAAACCGTGCCGCTGCGATCGAGTTCGAAGCGGTAGAGGTCGATGTCGAGGCTTTCCGGCCGGTAGAGGAACTGGCCGTTGACCACGTCGGCGGCGCTCGGGAACGTCGGCTCGTTGACCCCGCCGGGATTGAACACCGACAGCGTGCTTTGGGTGACCGGTTGGGGGAGGTCGTCGGCGAACCCATAACCGAGCATCTGCCCGACCAGCAGCATCGCCCCGCGGAAGAATTCGCCGCCGAATTGATCATCGGTCGAAGCATCAAAATCCTGGAAATCGAGGACGCCGATGTCATCGAAACCGTCGCCGTTGCGGTCGCCGGTGACGACCGCCAGCCCGCCCGGACCGCTGTTGGCTGCCGGGTCGGCTCCGTACAGGTCGCCGACGGCGATCGTGAAGAAGGCGTCGTCGGTCGGTCCGCCTTGGGTCTCGACGAATTGGATGCCGAGGTACTCACTGAACAGCGAGAAGACCTCGCGGACCCGCTCCTTCTGCTCTTCGGTGATCACGTTGACGTACGTCGTTTCGTTGTCGATCCCCGGGTCGTTGGGGTCATCGCCGAGGAACGACGGGGCAAAGTCGTAGAACAGCCGGGTGATCCCGTCGGTTGCATCCGCGCCGCGGCGGAGGTAATCGAGCGGGACGGTCCGGCTGAGCCGGGTGGGGTCCTCGGGACGGATCTGCCGCACGCCGGGCATCTCCGGTCCGCCGGGGAACTGCAGACCGTACCGCGATTCGTTGGTGATCTCGCCGCGGACCAGGGCCGCTTGGGTGCCGCCGGCGCTGAGGTCGATCGAGGTTCCCAGGTCGGCCGCGGTGCTGAAGCGATCGCCCGGTTCGGCCACCAGGTTGACGACGGTGGGGGCCGCCGGCAGGGCGTCTTCCGAACCGATGCGGAGCCGTACGCCGCTGGTCAGGAAGCGATTGGGATCGGCCGGATCGGGGACCCGCGCCAAGGGGTTGGCGAACTGCAAGCGGGCGATGTTCGTCGTCGGATCGTAGTCGACCGACGTCGGCAGGACCTGGACATCATCGCCGCTGTCGGCGGTATTGCGGGAATAGAAGAGCTGATAGAACGCCGGGTTTTCGGCCACCCGCTCGGTCGGCCCGTTGGGATTGTTGGGATCGACCGGCCGGCGGAGCCGCAGGTCATCATCGTTGAAGTGGACTTCGATCACGCCGACTTCGGGGCTGAGCGTACCGTCGGCCAGGCGCCGCACCGGTTCGGGGACGACGGCCAGGACCTGCGGCCCGAGGTTGACGCTGAATTTCCGGCTCAGGTCGGTGCCATCGCCAAAGACTTCGCCCGCCTCATTCTGCAACGGGGTCAGCCCGGTTCCCAGGATATCGATCTGGTAGTCGTCGTCGGGGAGCGTGTCGGCGAAGCGGAAAACGACTTCGTTGGGCGAATCGCCCAAGCCGACGTAGCCAGGCTGGAGCGTGATATCGCTCGCCCCGCTCAAGGTGATCGGCGAGTAGAACGGGTTGCGATCGCCCACGGTCGTCGCGGCGTCGCCCGCTTCCAGGCGGAGTTCGAGCAACTGCGAAGCTTGCGGATTGCTGTTGACCGCGTTGATCAATTCGCCAGCGGTGGTTTCGTGTCCGGGCGAAGCATTGACCAGGACCCGCACGTCGTCGTCTTCGGTGAGCACGACCGGGAGGGCGGGGCCGCCGAAGTTCCGTTGCTCGACGATCAACTGCTGCCCGCGGCCTTCGGCGCCGGTGGCGACCGCGATCGCGCGGATGCGGATGGCGTTGCCGGTGCCGAAGTCACTGAATCCTTGGGCCCGATTTGCGCCGGTCAGGACGACCTCGGTCCCCGATGGGACGGTCGTCCCGATGCGGGTCTGCGAGGCGCCGGTGACTTGGATCGCGGACACGAGGGCGGCCGATTCGCTGTTGGTGGCCAGCCCCTGCAGCAGGTCGCGGACGGTGGTCGCCCGCGACGAGTTGCTGTTGAGCTCGATCGAAATCGTTTCGCCGTCGACCTCGATCCGCGGCAGGCTGGTGTCGGTGCGGGAGGCGGTCGTGAATTCCAGCACCAGGCCGTTGCCGCTGATCCCCGTCTGCTCGGCGCGGAACTGGACGAGTACCGCCCCGTCGGTGCCGAGATCGCTGGTCGCTTCGGCCGCCTCGAAGATGTTGTCATCGCCCGCCCGCGTGATCTGGATCCCTTCCAGCGTCGACGGGTCGATCACCGTGGCGTCGTCAAATTGGAACAACAGCTCCCGCGGGGCCGTGTTCAATTCGGTCCCCTCGTTCAGCAAGGCCCCCTCGTTAGGCTGGATCCCGACGAGCTCGGGGCCGGCCAACAGTTGCCGCTGCTCCAGCGTTTCCAGCAGGCCGCGACGGCCTGGGCGCCGACGTTGGGCACGCAGCCGCCCCATGTCCTGAAGCTTCTCACGAAGGGAGGCGCGCAACCGGAGGCTTTCGGCTGCGTTTGATTTACCTGAGCGACGGGAGCCAGATTTCCGGGTGGTCATTAACCATCCTCTTTCAAAGCCATGAGTGGCAGAACGATGTAGCGATCTGATTCAGTAGGGATCCGGCCCAGCTGCCGAACCCCCGATTTGCCCGATGAACGAGTCGACGACGGGGAAAGACGATCCCACCGCCGTCCAGCGACTTCTGCTCCCACGGCAGCGGAGCGAAATTGCGCTGCCTGGGAAAATAGATAAGAAGGCGTATCTAGGTAGTTTGTTCCACGAGGAGTGTTGAATTTTAATTCGCGCCCTAGCTGACGCAACGAAAATCCCGTCTGACAAGGCCCTTACGACGTGCTGTGCAGGTCGTTCCGATTGTGCAGGCCGGTTTCCTCCTGGAAGCCTTGGATAGGGTCAGGCCCGGAAAAGTTCCCCAAGCTTCTGCGGAGCGGACGGGGCGGCTCTGCGGAGCGGGCGGGGCGGCGCGGACGGCCCGCAGGGGCAACCGACTGCCGGCTCCCAGCGTTTTCGCTCTTGCTCCGCCGCCAGGCCGCTTGCTAGGGTCGCGGCGGCCCGGATTCTCATCGCGTGGAGGAATCCGACATCTCACGACCGGATGCGTGAAAGACTCCGACAATGCAGACTCCAGCGATGCCGCAACGGCGCTCGATTGTGTTCCTCCTTCTCAGCAGTCTCCTGGGAACGCTGGCGGCGACCGGTGGTGGTTGCCACTGGGCGTCGGGAAGCCACAACTCGATGGGGACCCAGTTTTACGAGCAGGGGCAGTATTCGGCCGCGATGCAGGAGTTCCAGCGGGCGATCACCGCCAATCCGGCCGATCCGGATGGCTACTACAACCTGGCGGCGCTCACCCACCGTCAGGGGTCCCAGCGGCGTGATTCGGCGATGCTGGAGCGGGCCGAAGGGCTGTACAATCAGTGCCTTGACCACTCCCCCAATCACATCGAATGCCATCGCGGCCTGGGGGTCCTGTTGGTCGATACCGGGCGGACGGACAAGGCGTTTACGCTGATGAAGAACTGGGCGGCGGAAAACCCGACGGTGGCCGATGCCCGGATCGAGCTGGCCCGGCTGTACGAGGAGCATGGCGATCCACAGCAGGCGAAAAAGTACCTCGAGGATGCGGTCCAGATCGATCCGAACAATGCCCGGGGGTGGCTGGCGTTGGGCAAGAATCGCGAGCAATCGGGGGATTTGGTCCAGGCCCTAGCGAACTACCAGCGGGGTCAGAGCTTGGTGATGGACCGCGATTCGCGGGCGATGGCCAGCGAGCGGATCGCCTTGCTCAATCGTCGCCTGGCCGACCTCAACGATGCCTCGTTCTCCACGGGCGGGACGCGGATGGCTCAGCCTCCTTCCACCAGTCCGGTGGGTCAGCAGAGGTACTAGCCGAGGGGATTCGCCCCCTTTTAGCGGTCGGTCGCCAGCCGATCCTTCCGCGAATGCTTCATCCGGCATAGAATCCGGGCTCCGCGTCACGACCGCGGGCGACTCCCGATTTCTTTCCTTTTCAGGCCGGATGCAACCAACAGATGAGCGATCAAGCGATCGACCAACGCGTTTACAACTTCTCCGCGGGCCCGGCGGTGTTGCCGGTTTCGGTCCTGCAGCAAGCCCAAGACGAATTGCTCTGTCTGCCCGGCGCCGGTTGTTCGTTGTTGGAGATGTCCCATCGTGACAAGCGGTTCATCGAAATCCTGCACGGGGCGGAGGCGGGGATCCGCCAGCTGCTGGATGTCAGCGACGATTACGCGGTCTTGTTCCTGCAGGGCGGGGCGCGTCTGCAGTTTTCGATGATCCCGGCGAACCTGTTGCGGGGTTCGGGCAAGCAGGCCCAGTACCTGGTGACCGGATCGTGGGGTAAGAAGGCGATCGAGGAATCGAAGAAGGAAGGGGAGACCGAGGTCCTGTGGGACGGCAAGGCCGACAACTACCGGGCGGTCCCGCAGCCGGGGGATTACCAGGCGGCTGCCGACGCGGCCTACCTCTACTACTGCAGCAACGAAACGATTCAGGGGGTGCAATTCCCCGCAGAACCGGCTTGTCCTGAGGGGGTGCCGCTGGTTTCGGATGCTTCCAGCGATTTCCTCTGCCGACCGCTCGACGTCGATCGCTACGGGATCCTTTACGCCTGTGCCCAGAAGAACGCGGGGCCGGCGGGGGTAACCGTCGTGATCATCCGCAAGGATCTGCTGGACCGCGGCAGCAGCCAGCTCCCCGGCTACCTGCAGTACCGCAACCACGCCGAAAACGATTCGGAATGGAACACGCCGCCGACCTTTGCCATCTACCTGCTGGGGCTGGTCACCGAATGGTTGAAATCGCAGGGCGGGATGACGGCGATCCATCAGGCGAATCGGGAAAAGGCGGGCTTGTTGTACGACGTGATCGACCAGCACGGCGATTTCTACCGGGGGCATGCCGAGCCGGCGAGTCGATCATTGATGAACGTGACCTTCCAGTTACCGGATGACGCGGCGCAAGCGGCGTTCCTCAGCGAGGCGGCCAGCCATGGGTTGACCAACCTCAAAGGGCATCGCAGCGTCGGCGGGATCCGCGCCAGTATCTACAACGCGATGCCGCGGCAAGGCGTCGAAGCCTTAGCCGCCTTCATGCGGGACTTTGCGGCCAAGCAGAGTGCTTAGCCGCGAGGATCCCACGCGTTCCGAGCCGCGAGATCGACGGCTTGCTGACCGCGGGGATCCCCCGAGTACCTGACCGCGGGGAGCCCCCGAAAGGACGGGCCGCTGCTGGCGGAGGCCGGCCCCGGGCTCGACTCCGGCCCTTCCCCGCATCGCTTCGGCTCGCCGCGAGCCTGCTGCCGCCAGCCATGTCGCCGCGGCGCTCTCCTTCCTTCTTCCACCCCAGCAATGGACACTATGAAACGCATTATTGTTCTCGACGACATCGCTCAAGAAGGCCTCGACATCTTGCAGGCCGAGGAGGGCATCGAATTTGACGTGCGGACAGGTTTGAAGGGGGAGGACCTCCGGCAAGCCTTGGCCGAATACGATGGCGCGATCGTCCGCAGCGGTGCCAAGATCATGGCGGAAAGCCTCGAAGGCAACAAACGCTTGAAGGCGATCGTACGGGCCGGCGTAGGCACCGACAACATCGACAAGGTGGCTGCGACCCGCTTGGGGATCGTGGTCATGAACACTCCGACCGGCAACACGGTCAGCACGGCCGAGCATGCCTTTGCATTGATGCTGGCGTTGAGCCGGAACATCGCCCCGGCCTACCAGGCTCTGATCGAAGGACGCTGGGACCGCAAGCTCTACATGGGCTCGCAGATGGCTGGCAAGACGTTGGGGATCGTGGGGATGGGGCGGATCGGTCGGGAAATGGCGACGCGGGCGCAAGCCTTCGACATGCAAGTGATCGCCTTCGACCCGTTCCTCTCGGATGAACAGGCCAAGAAGTTGGGCATCCGCCGTGTCGCCACGGTCGACGAGATGTTGCCGGAGATCGACTACCTGACCGTCCATACGCCGCTGACGCCCGAGACGAAGGGACTGATCAGCAAGCCGCAGCTGGAGAAGATCAAGCCTGGGGCTCGCTTGGTCAATGCCGCCCGCGGCGGGATCTACGATGTCGACGCCTTGGTCGAAGGGCTCGAAACCGGCAAGCTCGGCGGCGTGGCACTGGACGTCTACGAGAACGAACCGTGCACCGACAATCCGCTGTTTGGCAAGCCGGGCGTCTGCTGCACGCCTCACCTGGGGGCCAGCACCGAAGAGGCGCAAACCCAGGTGGCGGTCGAAGGGATCCATCTCCTGCTGAACCTGCTGAAGACGGGGGAGATCAAGCATGCGGTGAATGTTGCGTCCCTCGATCCCAAGACGTTGGCTGACCTGCGCGGCTTCCTGAACGTCGCTTACCGGCTCGGTTTGTTGACCGCCCAGTGGCACGGGGGGGGACCCGACACGGTCAAGTTGCACTTCCGCGGCGACGTCGCGAAGAAGAATACGCGGCTGCTGATGAACGCCTTCTGCGCCGGTTTGCTCGAGCGAGCGCTCGACGAAGATGTCAACATCATCAATGCCGAGCTGTTGCTGCGTGAACGCGGGATCGAACTGAGTGAAGAGAGCACGCAGGAAATGGGTGCGTTCGCCTCTTCGATCACCGCCGAGGTCAGTGGCGGAGGCCGGCAGGTGAAAGCGGGCGGGACCTTGCTGGGTCACAACATGCCGCGGCTGATCCTGCTGGACGACCATCGGCTGGAATCGTTCCTCGACGGCGAACTGCTGCTGTTCACGCATCAGGATGTGCCGGGGATCATCGGCCGGGTGGGCACGTTGTTGAGTGAACACAACGTCAACATCGCGCAGATGACCGTGGGCCGCGGCAGTGGCGAACCGGGCGGCCCGGCCGTCGGGGTTCTCAATCTCGATGCGGTGCCGAGCGCCGAAGCGGTGCAGGCGGTCAACGAGATCGAGGCGATCACGCGAGCCCGCGTGATCGAACTGCCAGCGGCGGGAGATTTGCCCGGCTGGCTCCAATAAGCCCTCTCCCTCTTCGCGGCGGAGCGCCTCGGGTGAACGCGGAATCAAAGCTACCGAAAGATCGTTACATCAACCGGGAACTGAGTTGGTTGGAATTCAACCAACGGGTGCTGGAGCATGCCGAAGATCCGCAGCAACGGTTGTTGGAGCGGGCCAAGTTCCTGGCGATCACCAGTTCCAACCTCGACGAGTTCTTCATGGTTCGCGTCGGGGGGTTGAAGCTGCAGTACGCGCAAAACGCGTTGATTCGCGAACCGGCCGGGATGACCGTCTCGGAGCAATTGGCGGCGATCTCCGAGCGGGGACGGCGGATGGTCGGCGAGCAATACCGGATTTTCCGCGAGCTGTTGGAACCCGCGCTGAGCGAGGCGGGGATCCAGCGGGTCCATCTGGCCGATTGCAATGATCGCTGCCGGCAGGCCGCCGAATCGGTCTTCGAGAGTGAGGTCCACGCGACCTTGTCGCCCCACGCCCTCGATGCCGACCGCCCCTTCCCGCTGCTGCAGGGGCTGCAACAGCATCTCTGCGTGCGGTTGGAATCGGAGGACGGAGACCCCGACAACCCTTGGCAATTCGCCGTCATCCCGCTGGGACGGGCTTTGGGTCGGATCGTGTCGCTGCCTTCGGAACGAGGCTACGCTTTCGCTTTATTGGAAGACCTGGTGGGGCATTACGTCGACCGGTTTTTCCCGGGGCGGCATGTCGTCGAGTGCGTCGGGTTTCGGCTGACCCGGAATGCCGACGTGCGGCTCCGCGAAAATAACGCCCCCGATCTGCTGGTGGGGATGGAGGAGGTGCTGGAAAGCCGCAAGGAATCGGCTTGCATCCGGATCGAATTGCAAGCGAACGCCAGCGAAGCGACGATCGCTTTCCTGACCGAAACCTTGAATACCACCGCCAGTGACCTGTTCCTGGTCGATGGACCGCTCGACCTGAGCTTCCTCTTCCAGCTGACCGGACTCGAAGGGTTCGATGACCTGAAGGATCCGCCCTGGCCGGCGCAGAGTCATCCGCGAATCGATCCCGCCGAGACGCTGTTCGAAACGATCTCGACGGGCGACCTGCTGTTGGTCCATCCGTACGAGCGATTCGATCCGGTGGTGCGGATGATTGAAGAGGCAGCGGTCGATCCCGACGTGCTGGCGATCAAACAGGTCCTCTATCGGACCAGCCGCAACAGCCCGGTGGTCAACGCCCTGATGCGGGCCGCCGAGCGAGGCAAGCACGTCACCGCGATCGTCGAGCTCAAGGCGCGGTTCGACGAAGAACGCAACATGGAATGGGCGCGGGAGATGGAACACGCCGGGGTCCAAGTGATCTACGGCATCAAGGGGCTGAAGACCCACGCCAAAATCTGCATCATCGTCCGCCGCGAGGCGCACGGGATCGTCCGTTACGTCCACTTCGGCACCGGCAACTACAACGAAGCGACCGCGCGGCTGTACAGCGACGTGTCGCTGCTGACTTGCAACGAAGCATTGGGATCGGATGCGACCCAGTTTTTCAACACCGTGACCGGGGCGAGCCATCCCCAGCCCTATCACTACTTGGAAGCAGCGCCGATCTCCTTGCGGAATCGCTTGCTGGCGATGATCGAGGCGGAGATCAACCGCAAACGGCAGGGGCAAAAGGCGAAGATCACCGTCAAACTGAACGCTTTGGTCGACACTCAACTGATCGACGCGCTATACAAGGCGAGTCAGGCGGGGGTGAAGGTGCGATTGAACATCCGGGGGATCTGCTGCCTGCGTCCTGGCGTGAAGGGGCTGAGCGAATCGATCGAAGTCGTCTCGATTGTCGATCGCTACCTCGAGCACGCCCGCGTCGTCCATTTCCATCATGGAGGGGACGATCAGGTGTTCATCAGCAGCGCCGACTGGATGCCGCGGAATCTGGACCGCCGCGTCGAGTTGCTGGTGCCGGTCCTGGAGGCCGATTTGCGGCAGCGGCTGATCCATACCCTGGACGTGTACTTCCGCGATAACGTTCGCTCCTGGGAACTCCGCCCCAACGGCCGGTTCACCCGCCGGGCGCCGCGGAAAAATCGGCGGGCGGTTCAGGCGCAGCAGCGACTGTACCAGGAGGTCGTCGAAGCGGTTCGCGAGGCCGAACAGAAACGCTTGACGGCGTTCGAGACCCATACGCCTCAGCACGATTGAACGATTCGTAGGCTTTGTCAGAAAACCGAGAAACGGTCGCGCAGCGACTCCGCGATGTCCCTTCTCCCCCGCCGCGCAGCGGATCGCGGGGGAGAAGGAGAGGATGAGGGGTGGTTTTCTGATCGAGCCTAAACCGTGACGTCGGCCGACAGGCTGGCGCGGTCGGCGTATTGCTGACGAATCGGTTCGACGAGGTCGGCGACGAAGGCATCGACCTGTTCCGGGGCGCGGCCGACGAAGGCCGATGGTTCGGCGATCTTGGCGACGTCGATGGCGGCGAAGGCGGGGTCCGCTTGGAGCCGTGCCAGCAGGTCGTTCGGTTTGCCTTCGGCCTTGATCTCGGTCGCCGCCGCCTGGCTGTGGACTCGGATCCGTTCGTGCAGCAGCTGACGGTCGCCCCCTGCCTCGACCGCTTGCATCATGATGTTTTCGGTCGCCATGAAGGGAAGTTCTTCGGCGAGGTTCTTGGCGATCGTCTTCGGGTAGACGACCAGCCCTTCGGCGATGTTCTGCATCAATACCAAGGCGGCATCGATCGCCAGGAAGGCCTGCGGGATCACCAGCCGACGGTTGGCGCTGTCGTCCAGCGTCCGTTCCATCCACTGGGTCGCGGCGGTCGCCGCCGGACTGCTTTGCAGGCTGATCACGAAGCGGGCGAGGGCACAGATCCGTTCGCTCCGCATCGGATTGCGTTTGTACGCCATCGCCGAGCTGCCGATCTGCTGCTTTTCAAAGGGTTCTTCCAGTTCCTTGCGGTTGGCCAGGAGGCGGAAGTCGGTGGCCGTTTTGTGCAGCGACTGGGCGATTCCCGAGAGGGCGTCGAGGATCTGGCTGTCGACTTTCCGCGGGTAGGTCTGTCCGGTGACCGCGTAGACCTGTGCGAACCCCAGTTTTTCCGCCACGCGGGCTTCCAGCCGTCGCACCTTTTCGTGGTCGCCATGGAACAGCTGCAGGAAGCTGGCTTGGGTGCCGGTCGTCCCTTTGGTGCTCCGCGCCCGCAGCGTTCCCAGGCGATGCTGCAGTTCCTCCAGATCGAGGACGAAATCGTAGGCCCACAGGCAGCTGCGTTTGCCGACCGTCGTCGGCTGAGCCGGCTGGAGGTGGGTGAAGGCGAGGCAGGGGAGGGCGCGGTGGGCGGTGGCGAACTGGCCCAGCCGGTCGATCACGACCGCCAAGCGGCCCTCGATCAGCTGCATCGCTTCCCGCAGCAACAGCAAATCGGCGTTATCGGTCACGAAGCAGCTGGTCGCTCCCAGGTGGATGATCCCGCGGGCGTCGGGGCATTGGTCCCCGTAGGCGTGGACGTGGGCCATCACGTCGTGCCGGAGATTGCGTTCATGGGCGGCGGCCGCGTCCAGATTCAGCCGGTCACGAAACTGCCGCAGCTGGTCGAGTTGGCCGTCGGTGATCGCGATCCCCAATTCCTGTTCCGCTTCGGCCAGGGCGATCCACAGCATGCGCCAGCTGCGAAAACGTTTTTCGGGCCCCCACAAACGGGCCATCTCCGGGGAGCTGTAGCGGGTGATCAGGGGGTTTTGGTAAGGGGTCGCGTCGCTCACGGGTTCGGCTTCTTTCGCTTCGAAAGTACTGGGAATTAGATGAATCCTGGCTCGCTGCCATTTCGAGGTGATTTTCGTTCCGATAACATAACCCGTTCCCTGAGGCGGAATAGTCGGTTGGGCTGCGATCGCCACGAATCGTCGACCGTCTCCCCCAAAGCAGTTTCCTGTCGGAGTTTGACGGTGCCGAAATTTACGCATCTTTTGATCGGTTGGCTCAGTTTGCTGGCGTGTGGTAGCCCGGGCATCTTCGGGTCCCGGGCGGGGGCTGCTGAAGGCGACGGCTATCTGGAAGCGATCGAATTGTTGCCCAACACGGCCGAAGGGCTGGTGCGGATCGTCAATTTTCCGGCGGTTGCCAAGGCCTGGCAGAAAACCTCGCTGGCGGCCCTGGCCGAGGAACCGGCGATGGAGCCCTTCTGGGAAGCTCGCCAGCAGGTCCGACGCCGCGAATTGCTGAACGCCGGGATCCGGGTGGGGCTCCGCTGGGAGGACCTCAAAGCGGTCGCTTCGGGCGAGGTGCTGGCCAGCTGGATCTCCTTTCCCGACCCGAAGCGGCCCTTCGCCGTCGGGCTGGTCGCCGATATCCGGGGACGTGCCGCCCCCACGGCCGACGTGATGGAACAGCTTGATCAGCTGATGACGCAGCGCGAAGCGACGCGGCGGGACGTGCAGTACCGCCAGCAGACGATCCGTGTCTACACGCTCCAACGGGCTCCGGGTGAGATCGAGATCGAGCAGATCGCGATCACCACCGGCCCGCAACGATTGATCGCGTCGGATCGGCAGGTGATTGTCGAGCAGTTCCTCGATTCGCTTGCCGGCGAGCTGCCCGAGACGCGGCTGGTCGACGCGGAGGATTACCAGGGAGTGCTTGAGCGGATCGGCACTCCGGCCACTGAGGAAGTCCACTGGTTCGCGCGGCCGTTGCCCTTCGCTCGGATCCTGCGGGAAGTCGCGGAGACCGACCGGGGGAACCGTGTCGACGTCGTGCGGCTATTGGAGAGCCAAGGTTTTGATGCCGTTCAGGCGGGAGGCGGCCGGGTCGAGATCGGGACGCCCGGATACGACCTTTTGCATCACGGATTCATTCTCGCGCCCCCACCCGAAGGGTCGACCGAACGGTTCCGGTTGGCGGCTCGGATGTTGCAGTTTCCCAACCAGCCGATCGAACCGCTGCCGGCCTGGATCGGCGAGGAGGCGGCGAGCTGCCTGCGGCTGAACTGGGAAATGGAAAAGGCCTTCTGGGCAGCGGAGACCTTGGTCGATGAAGCCTTTGGCGATGAGATCTTTCGGCCCACGCTGGAAGGGATCAAAGAAGATCCTGAGGGGCCGCAGATCGATATCGCGAATCAAGTCGTCGGGCATTTCGGCAAACGGCTGTTGCTGGTCACTGACAACGTGGCGCCCGCGGCGGTCGACAGTGAGCGGATGTTGGTTGCGGTCCGGTTGGAGGACGTGACCCCGGTCGCCGAAGCGGTGCGGAAGGCGATGGAATCGGAGCCGGACGCGACGCGGCTGGAGGCGTTACCGGGGCAGGCGGCCTGGAAAGTCGTGCCCCGCGAGGAGCCGCTCGATTTTGAAGAGGAGCTGTTCGACGATTTTGGCTTTGAACCCGACGTCGCTCCCCAGCAAGAGCGGCCCGCCCCGTTGCTGGAGCAGTGGGCGATCACGGTCGTCCCAGCTCCGGCAGCCGGCGGCGACGGCCAAGCCGGTTACCTGATGTTCTCCAGCCACGCCGAACTGCTGATCGAGACGGTGCGGCGGATCGAGCAAGATGCCTCCGGCGGCTTAAGCGAACAGCCGGATGTGGAACGCGTCTTTCGCAAGATCAAGTCGTTGGGGGGGGATTCGCTCTCGCTGGCCCGCGTCAATCGGCTCAGCCGCTCCTGGCGGACGAAGTACCAATTGCTCCGCCAGGGCAAGCTCCGCGAGAGCGATTCCTTCCTCGCTTCGCTGATGCGGCGGATCGCTGATGGCGATAAGCCCGCCGTCGAGCCCGAGGACCGTTCGGCCGCCAAATTGCCGCCCTTTGAGGTGATCGAGGGCTACCTGCAGACGGCCGGATCGTTCTTGCAGACCGAAGCGGATGGCTGGGCGTTGGTCGGATTCCTGTTGAGCGATGACGGGCCAGCGGACGACAAGCCAGCGGACGACAAGCCAGCGGACGACGAGCCAGCGGACGACGAGCCAGCGGATGACGAGCCAGCTGAGGACGGGCCAGCTGAGGACGGGCCAGCCGACGACGCATCCGCGGACGAGTCGCCCGCCAGCGACGAAGCCGCGGGGTCGTGAGCCACCCGCCGGAGAGCCAGGATCAGGAGATGATCTCGCGGCGGTTCTGGACGTAATCCCAGAGGACAAAGCGGTCGAGATTGCGGCCGCTGGTAAAGAAGACGCGTCCCCGGGTGCTTTCAGCCAGGCGATAGGCGAAGCGGATGTCCTCTTCGTTTTGCGACCAACTGGGGACCAGGAAGATGTTGATTGTGATCCCTTCACGATGGCACAGCATCGCTTCCCGCAACGTTGCCTCCTCGGTCCGCGGATCGGGCGGATAGAGCATATAGAGGTTGGCGTCTTCGAAGTGGGCGGTCGGCAACCCGTCGGTGATCAACACGATCTGTTTGTTCGGCGTGTCGGCGGCAACCATCGCTTGCCGCGACAGTTGCAGGGCGTGCTGGATGTTGGTGAAGTGCGGATGGATCTGCTGTTCGCTGATCTCGGGATCGCTCATGTCGGCGACCAGCCGGACCCAGGGGTCGTGAATCGTGACCGGTTTGGGCATCAGTTCGATGATCTCGCCCGGCGAGCGTAGCTTGGCGAAGGTCGACATCTCGATGAAGCGAAGGAAATCGCCGGGGTATTCCGACTGGATCAACCCTTGGAGGGCCAAGCCCATCCGTTTCACGTTGATGTATTGGCCGTCGTATCGCATCGACCCGCTCATATCCATGATCACCGAGGTCGCGCAGCGCGGATGGTTGCGCGTTTTGTGGACGACGATGTCATCATTGTGAAGCCGCAGCGGGCCCCCTTTGCCTTGCCGCAGCAAGGCATTGATCACCGTTTGCGGGAGGTCGAGATTGGCGACGCTGTCCCCGAACTCGTACGGCTTTGTCTGTTGTAGTTCGACCGCGCCTTCGCCGACCACATTGCCTTGGTGGCGGCCGGAACGCGATGGTTGCAGGTCGCTGAAGATGCGTTCCAGCAAGCGTCCCTGAAAAATCTTGTAGGCTTGCGGCGTGAGCCGAAACCCGCTCCCGTCGCCGCTCCGTTCCAAGCCTTGCCGTTCGGCTTGCTCGCGCATCAGGTTTTCGACCTGACGCCGCATCTCTTCGAGATCTTGCATGTTTTCCGGCGGGGCGAACTCGCTGAGTTGCTCCATATCGATCAAGCCGATCTGCGCCGTCTCCGCCGCTTCTTCGAGTTGCCGCAGGAGTTCTTCGATCTTGTCGAGTTCTTCCTTGATCTCGAGCGCTTCGGGGACCGTCATCCCTTGGGAGCCGGTGAAGTCATAGTTACTGACGAGCTCTTCGATCTGATGCATTTCGCCCATCCGCTGGATCACTCGCAACACCCCGCGGGCCAGGGCGCTCGAATCGTCGTCGATCCGATACCACAACCGTTCCAGGTCGTAGGGTTGCTGCGAGTGGACGGCACGCTGGAAGAGCTTTTCCAGCGGTTTGGGGACGCGTACGTTTTGGGCGGCTCCGCGGAACGCCTTCCGCGATTTTTTCTCCACGCGGTCGGTCTCGTAGGTCTCCAGGATCTTCCGCTTACGCTCTTCCAGCATCGCCCGCAGCATGTCGAGGCTGGGGCCGAGCCCGGCGATCTGGCTGGGATCGAGCCGCACCGCATTGGCCAGTTCTTCTTCGGTCAGCTCGCGATAGTTCCCGTACATCAACGCATGTTCGAAGGCGGGAGAGACCAGATCGGGAGGCGGTTGCCGGGGACCGGGAAATTGTTGCGGGTCGTACTTTTGGTACGCGTGAATGATCCCGCCGGGGCGATAAGCCATGACTATCAAGCCTGGGGTTAGAATTCGTACTCGATCGTGCCGTGACGCTGGGCGCGGCTGATGCGATCCATGCTGTAGAGCCCTGCGAGGACGAATTCGACGCAGGAGGCGCGGACCGTGTCGCTTTCGGCAGCATTGACTTCAAAGGCTTTTTGCCAGACCGGCGGGACCCGTTCCAACCGCTCGGCGTATTCCGAGGAGGGGAGCATGTCGCCAACTTCGACCCGCACCCCTTTGCGGAAAATCTCGGCGATCTCCGCCACGCCATGCTCCTCGACGTACTTCTGGAAGACGTGCTGGATCGCATCGGCGACGACCGCATCGAGGACTTGCCGCTCGCTCATTTGATGGCTCCCCATCATGTCGAGTTCCAGCTTGCCGAGGGCACTGCTGTAGAGATGCCCGAGGTCGCTGATCCGGGGCACCGCCGGCGTCTCGCCGTGGATGATCGCGCGTTGCCGTGCCGAAGCCACCATCGTGCGGAAATTCGCCAGCGAGAAGCGTGCCGAGACGCCCGACGCTTGATCGATGTACTTGCTTTTCCTGGCGCGGTCGGTGATCTCCTCGACCAATTCGTACATGAAGTAAGGAACCTGCACGGGGTATTCGCCAGCCAGGTCGCTGCCCGCTTCCTGCTGGAGGATCTCGATTCCCTGATCGCGGTCGCGGGGGTAATGGGTCTGCACGATCGAGCCGATCCGGTCCTTCAACTGCGGGATCACCTTGCCCGAGCGGTTGTAGGTGCTGGGGTTGGCCGAGAAGAGGATGGCGACATCGAGATCAAAGCGGATCGGGTAGCCGCGGATCTGCACGTCGCGTTCTTCCAGGATGTTGAAGAGGCCGACCTGGACCAAGTCATCCAGTTCGGGCAGCTCGTTCATCGCAAAAATGGCCCGGTGCATCCGCGGGATCAACCCGAACGAGAGGGCTTCTTCGGCGCTCATGCTGACCCCGCCGGTCAGCTTGGCGGGGTCGATCTCGCCGATGATGTCGGCGAATTTGGTGCCGGGGCTGAGCCGCTCGGCGTAACGATCCCGCCGGCCCCACCAGGCGATGGCGAGCTCCGCCGGATCGGTCTCGGCCACCAGCCGCTTGCCGAGCGAGGTGATCGGGTGGTAGGGGTCCTCGTGAATCGGCAGTTCGGGGTAATCGAGGTAGGGGAGCCAGGGGTCGAGAAAGCGGGTCAGCATCCGCATGATCCGGCTTTTCGCTTGTCCTTTCTCACCGAGGAACAGCATGTCGTGTTCGGCGAGGATCGCGAGATTGATTTCGGGGACGACCGTATCGTCATAGCCGACGATCCCGGGAAATAGCTCCTCGCCAGCGGCCAACATCCGCATGAAATTCTCGCGGATTTCGTGTTTGACCGGCCGGGATTCCCAGCCGCTTTCGCGTAAGGCCTGGAGGTTGGCGATCGACGGGGAGTTCGCAACAACGTTCATGGGGCGGCTTTGCAGGGGCGGGTTAAAAGGGGCGTGTGGAAACGGGCGTGGCAACGCGGCAAGCAAAACGCTCGCTGCCTTGGTCTGCAACGAAGACCAGGAAGAGGGGGTCATTGTATGGGCCAAGGCAATCCGGTTGAGCGGAAGCGAGCCTCCGGAGCGTCTGCTGGAACGCGGCATCGCCGGGGCCGCGAAATCAAGGGCTCCGCGGGATCAAGGAGCCCGTTGGATATTGATCCGCAACCGCGCCGGTAACGCTCCGGGGGCGTTCGGCGGAACCGCGAGCTCCAGCCGCTCCCCACTGATTTCATCTTGGACCAATAGGAACGCTTCGTCCAATTGCCGGCCGGCGATTTGCCAGCGGACCTGGTGCAATCCCGCCGGCAGATCGAGCTTCGCCGCTTCGCCCCGCACGCTGGGTGCCAGGGTCAGGGGAGTGCGATCGACCACGATCGCGGTCATCCCGTCGGGGGCGGAGGGGCCGGCGGCGATGAAGCGGACGGTCGCGGCCTGCTCCAGGCGGAGCACGCCGCGGAAGGTCAACGTCCAGGGGACCACCGGTTGCTTGAGGGCCCCGAAGATCTGATCGATCACGTTTTGTCCCAGTCGGATGCCGGGCGAATAACGGATCAGCGTCCCCGTATCCCGCCCATCGACGGTCAACCGCCCTTCCATCACTCCGCTGTTGGCAGGCCCCGCCGGCATGGCGGCAGGGCGGGCGGCGACTGCCGGGGCGGCCGCTGCGGGGGGCGTTGCGGGAGGCAGCCGGTCGGCAGGGAGCTCGGCGGCCAACGCTTCCAGCTGTTTGTTCAGTTCCAGCGTCCGCAGGCCGGCCGATTGCTGCAGCGCTTCCTGGATCAAGGCGTACGCGTGGAGTTTGCTCGATTCGTCCAGCCGTCCCCGAAACCGCGCGCTCGCCTCCAGCCAGGCCGCGGCGAGCTGGCCCCCGTCGAGCTTCGCCGCCTTCTCTGGGGCCTTCTCTGGGGCCTTGTCTGGGGCCTTGTCCGCTGCCGCTGCGGCTTCACGCAGCTGGAGTTCTTGCTGCGCGACCGAGGCGAGCCGGGGGTCGGCGCCATGGGCGAGCCACGCAACGCCCTGTTCCCAGTCGCGCAGCATCAGGCACAGGTAGCGGCCCGCTTGGGCGGCATCGGAGGGCGAGGCTTGCTCGGGGGGCGAGCGTTCCAGGATCGCGCGGACCGCCTCGGCGGAGCGCCGCGCCGTCGAGATCGCATCGCGTTGTTGGTTGAGCCGTCCCCGCAATTCGGCATCGGCCAGCTTGACCGCCGAGATGGTCCCCAGACGCACCATCTCGGTGGCGGCGTCGAAATGTTCGGCTTGCAAGTAGCTTTCGCTTTGGGTCAGACACCAGGCGACGATGCGACGGTGGTCGGCCAAGGAAGCAGCCGAGTCGACCAATTGCTCGGTGGTCGAGAGGCAGAGTTGGGTCGGGGCCACGTCAAAGCGACCCTCCAATTCTGCCAGGATCGCCGCCGCCTGACGGTAGCGGCCGATCGTGACCAGCTTGGCGACCGCCAGCTGAGCGATCGCCAGGCCGTCGGCGGACGCCGGGGCCGACTCGTCGCGGAGGGCAAGCAGCCATTCGATCTGCTGCAGCCGCTGCGTCTCCGTGACCGCTTCCGGACGGTCGGCGAGCAGTTGCTGCACGCGTTGCTGGGATGCTTGCAGGCGGGAGGAGGGAGGGAGCGACGGTCGTTCCGGTGCCTCCTTGCCCCCGCCCTCGTCAGCCTGGCCACCACCCTCTGCAGGAGCTTCGTCGCCAGCAGGTTTGGCGGCGGCAGGTTCGTCGGCGGCAGGAGCTTCGTCGCCAGCAGGCTGGGTGCCGGCAGGGCTGGGAGCTTCCCCGACCCCGGCTGCCGAATCGGTCGCTGCGGCCAGCCGGGAGGGGGCGGTGGCGGCTTGCCCGCTCGAGGCCGGCGGAGGGATGGCAAGCGGGGATGGGGAAGCGGGAGTGGCAGGCGCCGCGGCGCCGGTCGCCAACGCCTCAGCAAGCGGCCGAGTCACGGCGGGGGCGTTCGGCGGCCCGGAAGCCGGCGGCAGCAGAGGCGGTTCGCCCGGCTTGCTGGCGGCTGCGTTCGCCCGGCCCGCCGCCTCCCCGGCCGTTGTCTCATCCGCAGGATCGCCAGCTGCCTCGTTCACCCGCTCGGGCGACCCCGCCGGGGCGACGGCCGAGAGGGGCTCTGAGTGGGGCGAGACGACCGGCGTGGCGGAGGTGTGGAGCGTCAGCCAGACGCTGCCGAGCAGGAATAGTCCCGCCAACAGGCTGCCGGCCAGGCAGAGGCTGCGTCGGCCAAGCCGGTGGAGGCCGAACGGGCCCGAGAGGCAGGCCGTCGCCGCGGCGGTCAAACGCCGCTTGCTGCGGCCGATCCAGGTTGTCGCCCGCGGGGCAGGGGAGGGCGCCATGTAGTCGGGAAAAAGGGCAGCGTCGCAGGGGAGCGAGTCGAGATGCACGCGATTCAACGGGCTTCGCGGAGGCAAGGGACCCGACCGCTGCGGCTTGGCCTGGGGATGCACCCAGCGGGGGGCGATCGGGGGACCGGACGACTCCTGTGCTAGCAAGGCACGTTCGGTGGGCGTGCTCCGCCGGCGTGGATCGAGCAGCCGGTAGGCGCTGGTGACGACCTGGGCCAAAGCATCTTCGGTCGGTCCGTCGGGGGCGCGGAGGTGCTGCTGGGCCAGCGGCCCCGCCAGTTGGTGCGCCGCGTGGCGAATCACCCGCGGGCGGGCTTCGCTGCGACGGACCCCCAAGCGATCGTAATCGCCCGCAGCGAGCAGGGCGGCGGCGGCGGGATCGAGGCTCATCGCAGCACCCCTGGCAGGGGCAAAAGGAGAAGGGACGGCGGGCGGGGGATGGTTCATACCGGTGGCCGGCAGCAAAGCGGACGCGAGGGGGCGCGGGTGAGCAGCGTGCGGGCTGACACGCCGCAGGCTGGCAGGGCGGGATCGATCCGGGAGGGTCGCGTTCATGCTGGGTTAGACCGAGGAACCCCGCTGGGGGTTCCCGTCATTTTCCAGCAATTTGGCGCCCCGAAAGGATGCTCCCGCGCTGGGGACTGCCCGCCTATTCGTTCAAACGTCGCAAAGCTTGGCCGCATGCCGGAGGGCCGCGACCGGATCGTCCCACGTGGGGATGAACTCCTGAGCGACGTAGCCGTCGTAGCCGGTTTCGGCCAAAGCCTTGAGCACCGGGGGATAGTTGATTTCCTGCGTCTCGTCCAGTTCGCCTCGTCCGGGATTCCCGGCGGTGTGGTAGTGCCCCGTAATCTCGCGGTAGTGGCGGAGATTCCGGATCAAGTCGCCATGCATGATTTGGACGTGGTAGAAATCAAACAGCAATTGGAAGTTGGGGGAATCGACCGCGCGGATCAGGTCGGCGCACCGTTCCAGATCGTCTCCCCAGTAGCCGGGATGCCCCTTCATCGGGTGGGAATCGTCGCGGGTGTTGAGGTGTTCGAGGACCAGCCCGACCCCTTTTTCTTCCGCATAGGGGACGACCCGTTTCCAGCAGGCGAGGCAATTCTTTTTCGCTGCCGCTTCGCTGATCCCCGCTTTTTGCATGCCGGTGAAGGTGATCACGTTGGGAGCCCCGTACTGGACCGCCAAGTCGATGCCCTCGCGGAGTTTGGCTTCGACCATCGCATGGTTCTCGGGATCGAGCGGTCCCTCCGCGAAGCCGTGGCTGCTGACCAGCGAAATCTTGAGCCCCAATTCGGTCACGGCGGGGTAGGCCGACGGCGGGATCCCTTCGATCGCTTCCAAACCGATCTGTTTCGCGTGACGGGCCAGTTCCCGCGGCGGCATCGGGTTGAAACACCAACCCATCACGGATTGGCGGATCCGGCCGCGTTGCACGGCGGGTTGCGTCGGATCGTCGGCCGGTTGGGGAGCCGCGGCAGCTGGCCGCGCCGAGAGCAGGCCGCCGGCAGTCGCCAGGGCAGCGGTCGCGGTCCCGGAACGCAGTCCCTCACGGAGCCATTGACGACGGTTCAGTGCAGGCATCAGAAAGCATCTCCCAAGGCGGGGGGCGAGGCAGGCGGGGCCCGAAGCCGGTGTTCGAACCTCGCTATGCCGATGGGGGCGAGGCCCCAGTATATCGCCGCGCGAGGAGGATCGTCCCGAAGAAGTGGTCGCTTTCCCGGAGAATCGATGCGTGTCGATCCGGGGGGCGATCGCTCCATGCCACTTGCTTTGGCACCGTGACATTTTTGTTCGCGGAGCGGCGCAAGCCGCCCGGTATTGCTTGAGGATTTTCTTGGCGAAACCAGACGGCTCGCGCCGTTCCGCTACCAAGTAAGTGACCTCGGCCGAGCGCTGGCGGCGCGCCGGCTACTCGTCGGTGACGCAGCCTTGGCTGGCGCTCTGAACGCACTTGATGTACTTGAACAGCGTCCCCCGGGTCGCTTTTAGCGGAGGCGCGGTCCATTGGCGGCGGCGGTCGGCCAGTTGCTCCTCGGAAAGGTCGACATCCAGCGAGTTTGTCTCGGCGTCGATGGTGACCTGGTCGCCCGATTGGACCAGTCCCAGCGGCCCTCCCTCTTGGGCTTCGGGCGTGATGTGTCCGACGATGAAGCCGTGGGAGCCGCCGGAGAAGCGGCCATCGGTCAGGAGGGCGACATCGCCGCCCAGGCCGGCGCCCATGATCGCGCTGGTCGGGGTCAGCATTTCGGGCATGCCGGGGCCGCCCTTGGGCCCTTCGTAGCGGATGATCACGACGTCGCCTTTGGTGATCTGCTTTGCTTCGAGCGCCTTGAGCATCTCCTCTTCGCTGTCGAACACCTTGGCCGGCCCGCTGAACTGCAGCCCTTCCTTGCCGGTGATCTTGGCGACCGCGCCGTCGGGGGCGAGCGAGCCGCGGAGGATGCGGATGTGGCCGGTCGGTTTGATCGGTTCGGAGACCGCGTGGACGATTTTTTGGCCTGCTTTCAGCCCCGGCAGGTCGGCCACGTTTTCGGCCAGCGTATTGCCGGTGACCGTCAAGCAGTCGCCTTGCAGCAAGCCTTCTTCGAGCAAGTACTTCATCACCGCGGGGGTGCCGCCGATGCTGTGCAGGTCTTCCTGCACGAAGCGACCACTCGGTTTCAGGTCGGCCAGGTAGGGGACGCGGTCGCTGACCGCCTGGAAATCGTCGATCGTCAGCGGGACATCGACGCTGCGGGCCATCGCCAGCAGGTGCAACACCGCGTTGGTGCTGCCTCCCAGGGCCATCACCGTGACCATGGCATTTTCGAAGGCGGCGCGGGTCATGATGTCGCGGGGCTTCAGGTCCCGTTCCAGCAGCGTGCGGATCGCGGCGCCGACGCGGGCACATTCTTTCGCCTTGTCCTCGCTTTCGGCCGGAGCACTGGCCGAATAGGGGAGCGACATCCCGAGTGCTTCGATCGCGGTCGCCATCGTATTGGCGGTGTACATCCCGCCACACGCGCCGGCGCCGGGACAGCAGTGCCGGACGATCTGTTCCCGTTCGTCGTCGCTGATCTGCCCCGCGATGAATTGGCCATAGCACTGGAACGCGCTGACGATGTCGAGTTTTTCGCCGTGCCAGGTGCCGGGGCGGATCGTGCCGCCGTAGACCATGATCGCGGGCCGATTCAGCCGTCCCATCGCGATCAGGCAGCCCGGCATGTTCTTGTCGCAGCCCGGCAGGGCGATCAACGCGTCGTACCATTGGCCTCCCATGATCGTCTCGATCGAATCGGCGATCAGGTCGCGGCTTTGCAAGCTGAAACTCATCCCCTCGGTCCCCATCGAGATCCCGTCGGAGACGCCGATCGTGTTGAACCGCATCCCGACCATCTCGGCGGCCTCGACCGATTCCTTGACTTTGCCGGCCAGGTCGAGCAGGTGCATGTTGCAGGTATTGCCCTCGTACCAGACGCTGCCGATCCCGATTTGCGGCTTGTCCATGTCCTCGGGGGTCATCCCCGTGCCATACAGCATGGCCTGGGAGGCCCCTTGGCTTTTTGGCTGGGTGACACGGCGACTGTAGCGGTTCAGCGGAGCATTCATCGGCAAACAGGGAGCATCGAGAGGGGGGGGTAAGCAGCGAATGGCAGGACCGATTATGATCGGAGCGACCCCCGTCCACCAAGGGCCCTCGGAATTTGTGAGGATCGCATGTTAGAGACTTTGCGGAAACGCGAAAATCGGCCGTGTAACGGCTCCTTTGTTTCCCGCTCGCCCCGCCTAGCTGGACAGCGCCACTTTCTGATCCAAATACCTTTTTTCTCGGTGTGTATCGATTATTTGAGCGGTTTCGGCGCTAGCCGCCGGCCCGTCGCGGAAAGGCCGGGGGCTAGCGCCCACCCGCTCATGAAAAGCGGCGCTTCCCGCCTAGCGGAGAAAAAGGGGAGCGTGAGCGGATGCCCGCAGAGACCGGTACAGCCTGTCACTGTGCCAGGACGCGTCGCCTGCAGCCTGGCCGCCGCCCTGGCCAGCCGCCACCCCCGCGGCGGGCCGCTCGCCCTGGCGGTCGCGGCGCTCCTGTGCGGCGGTTCGGTTAGCGTGCAGGCCGCTGACGAGCCGGCGGCGGCGGAGGGCCAGACGCCGGCCGTCACGTTGCCGACCGACGAGATCGAAGCCGGTTTTCAGCCGCTCTTTTCGGGCCGAGACCTGAGCGGCTGGGAGGGCGACGCGGCTTGGTTCCGGGTGGTCGCCGAGACGCCGGCGATCGTCGCCGGTTCGCTCACAAAACCGATCCCCCATAACGTCTTCCTCTGCACGACCGAAACCTATGGCGATTTCGAATTACGGTTGGAAGCCAAGCTGATCGGCCAGGGGGATAACGCCGGGATCCAGTTCCGCACCAAGCGGCTGCCGGGGAGCACCGAAGTGGCGGGCTACCAGGCCGATATGGGACGCGCGTGGAATCGACCGGTCTGGGGGGCGTTATACGACGAGTCGCGGCGTCGCAAGATGCTGGCCGAACCCGATCCCGAGGAGGTCGTTCAGGTCTTGCAGGAAGACGACTGGAACGAAATCATCATCCGTTGTCGGGGGCCGCAGATCGAGATCTTCCTGAACGGGTTGCAGACGGTCGATTACACCGAAGCCGACCCGGAGATCGCCCGCCGCGGGGTGATCGCCTTGCAGATCCATAGCGGCCCGCCGGCCGAAGCCTGGTACCGCAACATTCGTCTCCGCCCTCTGTAGCGGCGGCCCGCTGCGCGACCGCAGGACCGGCGTCGGGCAGAGCTTCCGGACAGGGCAGGGGGGCAGGGGGGCGCCCGCCATCGAGGGCGGGTTCCGCCGACGCGAGCCGAGGGAGAAAAGGTGACGATGATCGAGTTTGTGTTTTTCGACCTGGGCAATGTGCTGGTCCATTTCGATCCGCAACGCGGCTGCCGGAACGTGGCCGCCTGGGCCGGGGTCGCTCCCGAAGCGGTCTACGCCGCAGTCTGGGAAGCGGGACTGGAAGATCGCTTTGAGCATGGCCAGGTGACGCCGCAAGAGTTTGCGCTGGCGGTCGCCGAGGCACTAGGGATTGCCCCCACTCGGCTCGACGCTGCCCACCAGCCGCTGCTCGATCACCTCAGCGATATGTTCTCCCCCGATCCCGAAATCCTGCCCCTGATCGAAGCCCTGCAGCGGCTGCCGGTGCGGTTGGGGATCTTATCGAACACCTGCCATGCCCATTGGGATTTCATTCGGCGACAGCGGTGGCCCGTGGCCGCAGGCTGGTCGGAGCTGGACGTCTTGAGTTATGAGGTCGGGGCGATGAAGCCGGCCGCTTCGATCTATGCCGAGGCGGCCGACCGCGCCGGGGTGCCTCCCGAGGCGATCTTTTTTACCGACGATCGGATGGAAAACGTCGCCGCGGCCCGGCAGGCAGGCTGGCAAGCCTTCCCCTATCACCATCCGGAGCGGCTCCGAGAGGATTTGCGGCGCTGCGGGGTGGAGCTGGCCTGCTAGGGTTTGTCTGAAAACCGAAAAACGGGTCGGCTGGCGACCCCGCGATGTCCTTTCTCTCCTCCGCCGCCGCGCAGCGGATCGCGGGGGAGAAGGATAGGATGAGGGGCGGTTTTCTGAC
>CAYNVI010000003.1:0-32933 GCA_964400585.1 uncultured Pirellulaceae bacterium
CAGGGGGCGGGCCTCTCCGCTCGTCCCCTCTCTGGCGGTAATTCTGCCACAGGAAGCCTCCGGTGTAAAACAGTTTCACAACCGGGTCGACGTGGGCAAACTGGGAAGGGCTTGCCGTTTGATCGAGTTGTACTGAACGAAAGGGTGGCACCTTTCCGATCGATGTTGCTGGAAGTCAAGCTTGCTGCAAGTCATCGTTTTCACGGACCGGAGTCGCTCATCATGCACCTGCCCCGTCTCGCCGCCCGCCGGCGGTTCGCCCTGTGGTTCCTCGCCTGCAGCAGCTGGACCGTGTCGGCATCGACCGGCCCGGAGCTGGTCGCCGCCGATCCGCATCCGTTGGTCATCGAATCGGGGGCTGGGATCAGCGGGTCGGGCACCAGTCTCCAGGAAGTCGATGCGGAGGGGCTGTGGCACGACGACCGGAGACCCCCTGCCCATCCCTCGGCGGGGATGCTGCCGGCGCGCGAGCGGTCCCCACCCGCGGCCCTGTCTATCGTTTCCTCGATCAGGTGGCAGGCGGCATCGAACACGTCTTTGGACTCGATCGAACGTCCGGCCACGCCCCGCACCGCTGCGACGACGGTTGTGATGCCATGCGCGGGGCAGCGCTGGCGGGCCGCGAAGTCGAAGCGTTGCCGAGGCCCGTGCCGGAATCGTCTGACGATCGCCCCACGGTTCCTCCCCAGCCCCCGCAGCCACGGGTCGAGCCAGCCGCCCCCCGGGAGCTGCCGACACCCCGCGCTCGCGACCAACAGGTCAACCCCTTCGAGGACGAAGCGGCGTGGGTTCCGGGTCGCAACCCGACGATCCGTCGCAGCGCTTACTTCGAGTGAACATCGCGTCGAGTGAACATCGCGTCGAGTGAACATCGCGTCGAGTGAACATCGCGTCCACCGAGCCAGCCGATGCGCGGCCGCCGGCAGCCCCGGCTACTGCAGCCCGTCGTCTTTCAGGTCCGCTTCGGTGATGATCTGAAACCCTTTGTTGTGCAGGGTTTCCATCGACAAGTCGATGTTGTCGACCATCAAGGCCACCGCCGGCATTTCGTGCGGCCGCGAGATCAGCGGGTAGGCCTGCACGATGTTGACTTCGGCCTGTAGGAGAGCCGCGCAGACGCGGAGGAGCGGCTGCGGTCCTTCGGGGAGCTGCACTCCCACCAGGTCGCTTTCGATGATCGCCAACCCCGCCCGTTCCAGAATCTCGCGGCCCCGGTCCGCATCATTGAGCAGGAAACGGACGAAGGAGCACTCCGCCGCGTCGTTGATCGAGAGGGCGACGACCCGGATCCCGGTCCCTTCGAAGCGGCGGATCACCTCCTGCAACTGCCCGACCCGGTTTTCCAGGAAGACGGTGAACTGCCGAAGTGCTGGGAAATCCCGCCCTCGCATGGTTTGAAAATCGGTATCCGAACCTTTGCCTATACTCATCACGAACTCGTTTCGAAGGACGGCAGAATAAAATCGGCGGAAGCGGCATCCGCAGGGCTTTCCGGAGAGGGACTAAGTGTAGACACGCCCAGCATTTGGGGTCAAACCGGGCCCTGCCGACGCCGGCGACGAAAAAACGGGCTCGGAAAAACGGGCCGGCATCCCCCCCTTCCTTGATTTCCCCAGGCCGCCACAGTGTTCCGCGAGCATACGATCGAATTCCGGGTCGGCTACCACGAAACCGACGGACAACGCCGCGTCCATCACGCTAATTACCTCAACTATTTCGAACGGGGCCGGGCCGAGATGCTGCGAGCCGCGGGATTCGACTACAAACGGCTGGAGGACGCCGGGCAGATGCTGGTCGTCACCGAAATGCAAATCCGCTATCACGCGGCCGCCGAATTCGATGACCTGTTGCAGCTGACCACGCGGGTTTTGGCGACCCGGAAAGTGCGGATCCGCCACGGCTATGAGGTCCATTGCGGGGAAACCTCGATCGTCACCGCTGAATCGACGATCGCCTGCGTCGGACGCGATGGCCGTCCGCAACCGCTGCCGGATTATCTCCGCGGTCGTTCATCTTGACGCGGGAGGGCGAAGCGAGCTATTCCCCGGGGGTCGATTTGCCCCCGATCCGGAAGGATTCCTCCGCATGGCCGAGCAGGATAGCGTGGTCGCCGTCCGTCGCCCCCAGCGATGGGACGAACCGTTCGATCCGACGATGGGCGACGAAGAAGTGGCTTACCTTCGCTCGCGAAGCCCTTTCGCGACGATGCCGGCGAAAAACTTTTCCGCCGCCACCCCGCTGGAAGGGATCTTACGGAACGATTGCCGCCTGCGGCGGGTCACCCCCGGTGAAGTGATCGTCCGCGAGGGGGATTACGGCAACAGCGCCTTCCTGGTGTTGGCCGGGGGGGTGCGGGTCCTGGTTTCGCAGTTGCCGCCGGAGCAATTCGGACGACCTCCGCGGCGCCCGACCGGCTGGATCCGCGCCGTGGCCCGCGCCGTCCGACACCCTCGTCTGCGGGAAGCCCGCAGCCCCGACGCTGTCAGCCCCGGGGGCGGTCCCCGTCCCCAACACGTCGATGATCGTCAGGCCCTGTTCCTGCAAGACGTCGACGCGGTCTTGGGAAACCAACGGACACTCCGGCTGGGCCCCGGCGATCTGTTCGGGGAAATCGCCGCCATGTACCGCTCGCCCCGGACCGCCACCGTGCTGGCCGACGGCGAAGCGACGTTGGTGGAAATCCGCTGGCAAGGCTTGCGTCTGCTCCGCCGCGACCGCCACTTTGCTGAGCAGCTCGATCGCCACTACCGCGTCCACTGGTTGAAGGTCCACCTGCAAGAAACCCCTCTCTTCCGCTTCCTTCCGCAAGACGTCCTGCAGCGCGTCGCGGATGCGACCGAAATGCATTCCTTCGGCCGGCTGGAATGGAACGCGCGGTACCAAAAGACCCGCAGTCTCCCTCCGGCCGAGCAGATCGAAGCCGAACCGCTGGTCGCTCACGAAGGGCGTTTTCCCACCGCTTTGGTATTGCTGCGGAGCGGGTTTGCCCGCGTCAGCCAAAGCCACGGGGCGGGCCATCGCACCAGTGCCTACCTGGGCAAAGGGCATCTGTTTGGCCTCGAAGAACTCACCCACAACGCGCTGCGGCCGTCCACAGCCTCTCCCGTTCCACTGCAGCATTCGCTCCGCGCCGTCGGCTTCCTCGATACGCTGCAGATCCCCGTCGCGACCTTTGCCGAAGAGATCCTGCCCTATGTGCGGCAGAGCGAGTTGCCGCCGCCGATCCGGCTCGATGCGCCGCCCCCACCGGCGGCGCGCCACCACCCTGGCGAGCCGCCGGAGGAGGTACCGACGGGCCTGCTGGAATTCATCATGCAGCACCGCTTGAACAACGGACGGGAAGCGATGGTGATCGATCTCCACCGTTGCACCCGCTGCGACGATTGCGTCACCGCCTGCGCGACCACCCATGGCGGCAATCCCCGGTTTGCCCGGACAGGCCCCGAGCACGAACGTTTGCAATTTGCCCAAGCCTGCATGCACTGCACCGATCCGGTCTGCATGATCGGCTGCCCGACCGGGGCGATCGGCCGCGATCCGCAAACCGGAACCGTCTCGATCCACGAGCCGATCTGCGTGGGCTGTGGCACTTGCGCCACAGCCTGTCCTTACCAAAACATTCAGATGACCGAGATCCGTGATCCACAGGGACGCCTCTTCCGGGACGCGACGACCGAGCTGCCGATCCTCAAAGCGACCAAGTGCGACCTTTGTCAAACGCAGCCCAGCGGCCCTGCCTGCCTGCAGGCCTGCCCGCATGATGCCCTGGAGCGCGTCGACCTGGGCGACGTCACGTCATTGACCGATTACCTCCAGCGACGAGGGATCGAAACGCCGTGATGTTTGACTCGCCCGGGACTGCCCCTGCCAGCCCCGTCAGTCGCTTTGTCCGTCGTCGCCGCTGGAGCCTCTGCCTGGTCGGAGCCGCGGCGGTGAGCTTGGCGAGCGGCCTCTGGCTGGTGAGCCAACGATTGGGGCACCCCGCGTTCCTCAGCGGCGGGACGCTCTTCGCGTGCCTCCTGCTGCTGCCCCTGATCGGGCTCCGCCGCCGCTTCCCGATGCTGCCGCTGGGGACGATGTCGACGTGGGTGCAGGTGCATCTCTACACCGGGCTGTTCGCGCTGGTCGCCTACCTGCTGCACGTCCCCCGGGTGGTCGCCGACGGGATTTTCGAAGGCGGTTTGTCGTGGCTTTTCCTGGGGGTGTCGGCGAGCGGTTTTTATGGGCTGTTCGTCAGTCGCACCGCCCCGCGACGGTTGACCGCCGTCCCCGGAAATTATCGCTTTGGCCAGATCGGCTGGCATCGGCAAAGGATCGCCGAGCTCGCCTCGGGCATGTTGCACGACCTGCAGTCGACGCCCGCGGCGGAGGTGCTCGGCACTTTCTACCAAGAGAACCTTCATCCTTTTTTTACATCCCGCCCGGGATTTGCCTACGTCGCGCTGCCGACCGGGACGCGTCGACGTCGCTTATTGGCCGGGCTGGGACGGATCGATCGGTACCTGGAAGCCGACACGCAACAGGCTGCCGGACGGTTGGCCGCCTTGATCCGAATGCGTGACGACCTCGATTACCACTTTGCCCTGCAGCTGCGGCTTCGTCTGTGGGTCGTCTTTCACGCCGTCCTCTCGCTGGCATTGCTGCTCGCTTCCACGGTTCACCTGTTGCTCGTTCTCCGCTTTGCCGGTCACTGATCGCTTCGATGCGTCGCCAAGATTTTGCCCCGCCCCCGCCACCCACCATCGACCGCCCCGCGGATCGCTGGATCTGCGGGCATGCTGCCGAGGGGAATCCCTGTCCGCACGGACCGGCGGCCGACGGGCAATGCAGTGAACGGGGCGCCTGCCATCCGCGGGGAGAGGCGGGGTCCTGGAAATGCAGCCGCCCGGCCTGCCTGGGGGGAAAATGTGAGCCAGGTCCTGCCGGAGACGGCTCCTGCGGGCTGGCCCCCACCCCCTGTCGGCCGCGCCGGAGCTGGCGTTGGCGGCGTCGACGGTGGCTCGTGGGCGGGGCAGTTGCGACGGTCGGAACCCTTTTGGTGGTGCTGGGCGGTCCCTGGTCCAGCCGACTGATCCGTCCGGGGCAGCTGAGTCAGTCGCACGCCCAGATCTTGGGGACACGACTTGCTTCGGATCGCTGCGCCGCCTGCCATCCCGCCGCCAGCAATTCGCCGCTGGACTGGTTCCGTTCGGCTGGCCGCGGTCATGAAGGCGTCACGCAATCGCAGCTGTGCCTCGATTGCCACCACGCGGCGATTCCTCGCCGGCAGGCCTTCGCCGCGCACAACTTGACCGAACCGCAATGGCAGCGGATCGATCGCCGCCCGACCGCGACGGCGACCTCGTGGCGTGACGCCCTGCCCCGTCCCGAATTCGCCACCGATCAAGTCGCGTGTGCAGCCTGCCATCGCGAGCACCATGGTGCCGCTGCCAACTTGTCGGCAATCACCAACGCCCAGTGCCAAACCTGCCACCAAAACCGCTTTGCCGGATTCGCCGATGGGCATCCCGACTGGGAGGACTGGCCGCGCTCCGCCGCGTCGCGAATTGTCTTCGACCATCGCACCCATTTCGCCAAGCACTTCGCCGACCCGCGGGCTGCTGATGCGGCGCGCTTTCGCGACGATTGTCGGAGCTGCCATCCGGCGACGGCGACCGGCGAGCCGCTGCGCACGGTCTCGTATGCGGCGGGCTGTGCCAGCTGTCACCAGGCGACGCTCGCAGTGGAGGCCCAGCAGGGGGTCACGCTGCTCGCCGTTCCCTCCCTTCCCGACCCCGCCCAAGCAGGCTTGTCTTCCTGGCCCGCAGCCGCCAGCGGATTCTACGACGGCCGACTCGGCCCGCTGCTCAGGCTCCTGCTGCGCGCCGATCGCGAGGTGGCTGACGCGCTCGATCAGCTCCCCCCTGACGGCGACCTTGCCAAGCTTGACCCCGATGATCCGGGGCAGCGGCGTGCGGCCCCGCAGGTCGCTGCTGCGGTCGCAAAATTGTTTGCAGCGATTTCCGAGCGAGGTCGCCCGGCAGTGATCGACCGCCTCGTCGGACAAGGGGTCCCGGCAGAGGCGGCCCAGCGGATCGGCCGCCAGCTTTCGCCGCAACTGGTCCGCGACGCCCGGCAACGTTGGTTCGCGCCGCAAAGGTCGAACGAGGTCCAGCGGCAACCGGCTCCGCCGCGACCGGCCGGCTCAGCGGCGCCGGGCTCTGCGGGCCCCGATACACTGCTGCTCGATGCCTCCGAGGCTTCCTCAGGCACCGATCCGCTCGGCCCCGGCCCGCGCGCGGAAACTCCCCGCGACGATGATCTTTTGGGGACTGATCCGCTGCAAGGCGATCCGCTGCAAGCTGCTTCCTCCGGAGATCGTCCCGCGGCCAGCGGAGCCGGGCCGCCGTCGACGACCGCCGGAAGAGAGCCCTTCGATGCCGATGCGACGATGCCGGGCGGGGGGTGGTTTCAGGACGAAACGCGGCTGGCGATCCATTACCGGGCGAGCGAGCATGCCGATCCGGTGCTGCAAAGCTTGCTCGAAATCGCCGCGAGCCTCCCGCGCCACGCCCCCGAGCGGCAAGCGTTGCTGTCGTTGCCTGCCACCCAGGCATGCCTTCAGTGTCACAGCGTCGGAAGCAGCGGCAGCGGGCTGGCATGGACGACCCCGGCGGCCGCGGGGCTGGCCGCATCGTTCACTCGGTTTTCGCACCGGCCCCACCTCAGCCTTGCCAGCCTCGCCGATTGCCAGCATTGCCACCAGCTCGCCACGGGCGATCCTGCTGCGGCGGTCCCCCGCGCCCTGCCGGTCGGATCCTCTCCTGCTTCCTCCCACGACTTTGGGCCGCACGACTTTGGGCCGCACGACTTTGGGCCACACGATACTCGGCCGCGCGACTTGCGGCCGCGCGACTTTCGGCCACTCGGCCGGGCCACCTGCGTCGCCTGTCATCGTCCGGGAGGGGCGAGCGACGCTTGCACGCAGTGTCATCAGTATCACATTCGGCCGCCGCACGAGCCGCCCCCACAGGTCGCTGGTCGGCTCGCCGACCCGGGCGGTCGATAGGCACTGGAGGTTGTTCGCGTTAGGCTAGTCGGGGGCGACGTCACGGTTGCCTTTCTCGTTTCGCACCCCCACGGTCTTTGCTTTGCCTGCTTCTTCGGCTCCCGAAAACGCTTCCGATTACCGCCGGCCGTTCCTGTTGGTCCTGGCGCTGACGCTGTTGATTGCGGGGGGCGGACTCCGCCTCTTTTCGGTGGACGGAGCGGGGGGTTGGCAGACCGCCGGCTCGGCGATGATGTTCCGGATGGGGATCGCCTTTGGGGCCTTGTGGCTGGCCTGGCCTTCCTTACGCCGCCCGGCCAGCTGGCTTCCTCCGGGGGCTGCCGCGGCGACGCTGGTCCTGTTGGGGGCCGTGGCCGCCCGTCCCCGCCTCTTGCCCGTACTGCTCCCGCTGGCGGGAGGCATCGCGACGTTGGCCGCGATCATCCGTTTGCTCCGCGGTCTCAGCTCGCCACCCCGCTAGGCCCGGTCCGAAAGGAATACCGGGCGGCTTGCGCCGCTCCGCGAACAAAAACGTCACAGCGAAACCGGCAGAAGTGGTGCGACCGGGCCGGATCGCGAAGACCGACAAAATTGGAAAAAACCTACCTTTCCTCCCCCGATTTGGCCGACACATACTTTCGGACACCGTACTCGTTCCGCCGCCCCCTTGGGGATTGCGGTCGATTGTTCCTTCGGAGCGGTCGGAAAAGAGGCCGATGACGACGGGGAAATGACCGATCGTGGTCACCCTGGCCTTTCGCTGCACCCGCAAGATCAAGCCGCGGTAGTGCTGGGAGTGATCATTAGCAGAGGACCGTAGGAGGATTCCATGCGACGTTTCTTTTTTTCGTTAGCGTTCCTGACGCTCGCCACGACCGGCCCGATGCAGGCCTTCGGCGGTGACCGGGAAATCGCCAAACAGATCATCGAACGCCTGAAAGTGCAGCGAGATGCGGGCACTTTGAAAGGCTTCACCCTGGACCTCAAGGTCGAGGAAGGGGTGGTGTTGATGCGAGGTCGCGTCAGCGCCGAACAGCAAAAAGCTTCGGTCATGGCCGCGACCGAGGGGATCGAAGGGATCGCCGACGTGGTCGACGAGATCGCGATCGCGACGGCCGAGGTCGCCGAGACAGAGGCTGCTGAGACGCAGCCGGCCCCGGCAGCGGCTGGCGAACAAGGGTTCTCCTTCCGCGAAGCACTCGCTGCCGAAGCCGCCAAGCGGGACCAGCCGCTCGCTCCGATGATGGCGACCGCGCCGTCGATCGCCGCGAACCGGGGTCAAGTCGTGCCGGCTGCCGCCAACGAAACCGAGCTGCCCAACGAGGTGACCGACCGCGACATCACGGCTGCGGTCGTCGGCGCCTTGGGGAAAGCCCAACGGTCGGGTCAGCTCCGCGGTTTCGGTGTCGATGTTTCGACCGAAGCGGGCGATGTATGGCTCACCGGACGTGCTTCGCATCAGCAGCACAAGCAGCTGATCATGGAGCTCGCTCAGCGGGTGCCTGGGGTCAACAACGTGATCGATGACATCCAGGTCTACGCTCCGAAGCGGCGCGAAGCGACCCCCGCGTCGGCAGAGAACGGGATGACGAACCTCCAGCCGGTCGCCGTAGAACCTGCGGCCCGTCCGGTGTCGAACCTGGTGGACCAAGGTCCGGTCGCTGCGGCGGCTCCCTACCGGATGCCGCAAGCCGGTTCACAGCCCTACGCTCCGGCTGGACACGTCCAGCCGACCGCAGGGATGGGGATGGGGATGGGGCAGCCCGTCCCCGCCGCTTACGGCGGCGGCCGGGGCGCCCCCCGGTACGACCAGCCCTACATGCCGAACCACGCCTGGCCCGGCTACGCGGCGTACCCCAACTATGCCGCGGTCACCTACCCGCAGCAGTACAGCCCTTCGGCGTGGCCGTACATCGGACCCTTCTACCCCTATCCTCAGGTTCCCCTGGGATGGCGAAAAGTCAGCCTGGAATGGGATGACGGCTGGTGGTTCCTCGATTTTACCGATCGCTAAACGACGCGCTCCGATCGGTCTAGGATGAAACGACGCCCCGCAAGTTGGCCTGCCAGCTTGCGGGGTTTTTTATGGTGAGTCCGCAGCCTGCCGTCGCAGCCCGCCTGCTGCGGCGGGCCAGGTCCGCTTCGCAGGCCGGCGATGGCTGGAGACGCCCCGCCAGGGCGGCCACGACGGGAGCGGCGCGGGGAGGCGAACCGCCCGCCCGCCTCGACCGTCCCGGCAGCCACGGCTCGTCAGGGGGCCGCGCAAGCGGCGCCTGCCGCGCCGCCGGCAAGCACGCGTCCGCCGCGTCGCCTGCCCCGTCCGCGGCCGGGGGCTTTATCCGGATTCTTCCGGAAAACCCGCAAGCCCCCTACAGATTGACACGATAAGAGAGATAACAAAGCGTGAAACGCATTCACGCTGATGGAAGTGATGCCGTGAGACGGGACGGACGCCCGGCCGTTCGAAGCCTGCACGAAGCCGACCAAGGAAGGATGTCTTGATGACGACGTCAATGCTCAGCAACCCCAGTCGCGTGATTTTTGGATTACTGGTCGCGACGGCCGCCGTCAGCAGCACCGGCTGCTTCGGCGTGAACAATGGTGCCAACCTCGGGATCTTCGGATTCCCTATTCCGGTAAGCCCCTATTACCAGCAGAAACAAGAAGACGACTTCACCTGGCACGAACGTTACGCTCGGGTGCCGATCCTGGGACCGACGACGGCAGGCGGCCCGCCCGTCGCGCTCGACCCGCCCTCGGACGATGAAGTCATGCGGGCATTGGAACGGGCCAAGCCGGTCGGGGGCGGTGTGCCGCTGCTGTTTGAAACCCAGCGCAACAACGTGCGGATCATCAAAGAGAAGATCGCCGATTACACCGACCCCCCGCGGTTCGTCCCCTTGATCGGACCCGCCCAACTGCACCACGCCCACTACAAGTGCACGATCTACTACAGCGAGCGGCAGATCGTCGGCTATCCCGTGCCCCACACGTTGGAAGACCAGGAATCGGTCGAAACGATCTACATCGACCACAATCACTTCCACATGGTTGGCAACGCCGAACCCTACCAGACCCCCAACCTGTAAGCCGACGACGGCTTGCCAGGTTGCCGCTCACTTCCATCGCGGTCATCGAGACGCTCTTCCGGTTCGCCCGGGAAGAGCGTCTTTCTTTTGTCCCGGCCGTGCCGCCCGCAGTTTTCCCTGCCTGTGGTACGCTGGCAGCCGACAGCCCCGCTAAACTGAACCATCACCAAACGGTAAGGGGAAGGCTCGCTCCGTCGTGGGCTTGCTCTCTTCACCACGCGCCGCTCAGGAACCAATGATTCCGGATGTTTGACGAAGAAGCATGGGGTTCGATCAGCCAACAGCTCATCAGCCTGCTGGTGGCGATGGCGGCCGGCGCGGTCATCGGTTTCGAGCGTGAATGGCGGGACCGGACAGCAGGCCTCCGCACGCACATCCTGGTGGCGATCGGGGCGGCGACCTACATGATGGTCAGCGAGCAGATCATCCTTTCCTATGCGACAGAAGCCGCGGTGAGGATGGATCCGCTCCGCACCGTCGGGGGCTTGGTCGGCGGGATTGGCTTCCTGGGCGCCGGGGCGATCGTGCAAGCACGGGGAAACGTCCGCGGCTTGACCACCGCGGCCAGCATCTGGATGACCGCCGCCCTGGGGATGGCGGCCGGCGTGGGAGCCTACCAGACGCTGATGCTGGCCTCGCTCGTCGTCTTGATCGTCCTGATCCCGCTCCGTTTCCTGGAAAACAAGCTGCGTGCCCACCGTCACGGTCCAGGTGAATCGGAATCCCCCGACGACGGGCCGCTGTAAGCCGAAGTGAACCCGCCGGCGATCATTCCCAACGATCCTGCGGATCGATCGGTTCCCCTTCCCAGATAAAGGTATCCCCTTCCTTGGTCAGGATCCGGTGCCGGCTGCCCGGGGCCGGCGGAGCGCTCTCGGCTGGCAACCAGCGGCGATGGGCCGCGATCACCTCCTGGTACTGGGGATCGTCCGCGAGGTTGTAAAATGCGCCGGGATCGCGCCGCATGTCGTACAATTCTTCGCCGCCATCGGCATAACGGATATAACGCCAATCCTTGCTGCGGACTCCGTGGTTGTCGGGATTGTGGGTCGTGATCGCCGGCCGTTGCCGCGTCGCCGTGGCCGGCTGTTCGAGCTGTGCCCGCAGACTCAGCCCTTCCAAATCGTCCGGAGCCTTCAGCCCGGCGAGATCGGCCAAGCTGGGATAAAGGTCCAACAGCTCCACCGGTTCAGCAGAAACGGCGTCTGCCGCGATCCCCGGGCCCGCGAAGATCACGGGGACGCGGGTCGAGCGATCCCACAACGAGTTCTTCCCGGTGATCCCTTTTTCCCCCAGGTGCCAACCGTGGTCGCTCCACAGCACGACGACGGTATCATCGGCATGCCCCGCGGCTTCCAACGCGTCCAGCACGCGGCCCACCTGACTGTCGACGAAACTGATGCAGGCCAGGTAGGCTCGCGTCAGCGGTTTCAACTGATCCTGCTCGCGCAACCAGCTGGTCCGCGGCTCGGGCAATTTCCAGTGGATGTACCAGGACGAGTCGGGGGTGTCGGCCCGATCCTCTTCCAGGATCGGTGCCAACTGCAACGTGTCCAGCGGATAGAGGTCGAACCATTTTTGGGTGGCGAAGCAAGGCACATGCGGCAGGAAAAAGCCGACCGAGAGGAAGAACGGCTCGTCCTCCCCTTGCGTCTTCTGCAATTCCTCCACCGCCCAGGAAGCGACCTGCCAATCTCCCTTTTCTTCATCTCGGTGGGGAAAGGTTCCCCAATCCATCAGCGGATGGTTGCCCATCGGCGTCGGCGGGATCAATTTCTTTTCGGGCCGCGCGCCGACGCTCGCCGGAGGCCCCCAGACATCGGCTTCCTGTGCGTCGTTGCGTCCATAGCGGCCGTGATAGATCTTGCCACCGATCAATGTCTTGTAGCCCTGGCGGGCAAAGCACTGCGGAAGCGTCTCCAACGCCTGCAACGAGTCGACGTTGCGAAACCAAGGGGCCAATCCATAGATTCCGGTCGTGCTCGGCCGCCGTCCGGTCATCAAGCTGGTGCGGGAAGAATTGCACAGCGGCGACTGGCAATGCGCATTGGTGAAGGTGACGCCGCGGGCGGCCAGCCGATCCATCGCCGGGGTTTGAACTTGCGGATGCCCCTGCAAGGGACCGACCCAGTCGTTGAGATCATCGATTGCGATCATCACCACATTGGGACGCTCCGCGGCCTCCAGCGGAGACGAACCGGTGATCAGGAAGGGGCCCAGCAGCCAAGCCAGCAGGAGGGCCAGGCAGCCGCGCGGGCTGCCGGCCGAAAGAGTCCAGAAAAGCATGAGCGAACCAATCGCGAAAAGGCAACGCAAAGCGAGCGCACCGCCTACCGCGGGCGCGTCTCCGCAAGGATGGGGGAAAGCGGACAGGCCGGACGCGACAGCCCCCGTTCCTGCCCAGCTAGCAGTTTAGCAGATGATTTTCCCCGCGGAGTTCGCCGGCGGGGATGCCGCCCTACCGCGAGGCCTCGACGGTGTAGTTGAGGACGCGCCGCCCCCCTTCCTCGCTCGCCCGCAGCAGCACGGTGGAGCCGAGCAGTTCCTCCCCGTTGGGCAGCACGAATTCGCGTCGTACCGCCTCCCCACTGGGGATCGTCAAAAAACGACGCTGGTACTGCCGCCCGGCAGGAAAGAGCCGACAATCGTAGCGGACAGGCGTTTCCTCCTGGTTGACCATCTCGACCCGGACGATCAGGTTGCCCTGGGAGTCCATGCGCGTGGCCACGTCGACATGCAATCCCAGCGGCCCGACGTGCAGCGGCCGGAAGACCGTGAACCGCTTCGTCTGGTCGGTGTAGAGGGTAAAGTCGAGCTGGAGTTGTTCTTCGCCGGTGGTCGCATTGGTCCGGAGACTGATATCCAGGGGCACCGAAACCTCCCGACCGGGACTGATTTGCCAAGGGATCGGATAGGGAGAGACGACCCAGGCATCTTGCACATTCAAGCGCACGTCGCCACTGAGTGTCCTGGGGAGCGGGTTGCGAGTGATCAGCCGGATCGTTTGTTGGCGTCCCAGCAGGCTGTCCACCGAGCGATCCGCCATCTCGACCCCCATCCGGAATCGAGCGACCACCAAGTCGAGGCCGACGACGAACTGCGGAAGTCGTCCCACCGCGATCTGCTGGCGCCGAGCCCGTCCCTGCTCGATCGTGGGGACCGCCGATCGTCGTCCCCAAACATCGATCGTCTCCACCCCTTCGCCCAGGTACAACGTCTCGGTCCGTGGCGTTTCGCTCCACACCATCATCACCGTCCGCTTGCCATCGGAAAAAATGACGTTCTCGCTGCCCCCCGGCAGTTGCAATGCTCCGAGCTTGCGGAGCGGCCCCAACACGGCCGACGTGGTGCGCCACGGAAGCAGCATGGCATTCGGCAAACCGTCGGCCCGCAACAGCCCCCTTTCCGCATCGAAGGGGTCGCGGACGAAAGCGGCTTCGACGTCGTGAGCCCGCACCGTTGCCATCCGGAATACGAGGTCTCGGATACGATCCTCCTGCTGGTAATCGGACCGCGGCAACGGATCCAACAACAGCCATTGGCTGTCCGCTCCTCGCGCGTCTTCCTGCTCCGCTTCTTTGGCCAAGTAGGCATCGAGGGCAGCGGCAGTCAAAGGAATCGCATCGGATCGCACCACGGTCTCCCAGGAGACGTCAGCGGCGGGGGGCTGCGGTTCCAGCCAAGGCCAGGAGATCGCCAGCTTGATCGCCGGCCCATAGCCCTGCAGGCCTGCCGCGATCTCGGCGATCGTATCCGTCAGGCTCGCATCACCGAGAAAACTAAAGTCGCGTTCGCGCCCCAGTTGCCAGTGACGCACCTTCAGCGTCAAGCGGCTCATCAACGGTTCCAGCTCCGGTTGCCAATCGGGGGGATTGCGAAGTGCCGGCGCGATCGGAGACGGGGTGCCCCGCGGAGGCGATTTCTCTTCGGCATCGGGTGGTTGATCGAGCAAGCCGACCGCGCGGATCCCCCGATCCTGGACGTGCGTCATCAACCACACGACCTGCTCAGCCGCCTCGGTGTCATCCGCCGCGGTCCAACAGGGATACTTCAACCAACCGACGTGGCATTGACTTAACACGGCGGGCAGATCGTTCAAGGGGAACGGCCCTCGTCCTTCCGGCAGCGTCCAACCGAAGGGCGTCTCGCTCGCTGGGAACTCTTCCAGCACCACCATCGTGATGTCGGCTTGCAACGTCGTCTGGTCGTCGCTCTGCAGCGAGGCGACGACGCGATAGAAACCGGCGGGCAAGGCTGACAATTGCCAGGAGGCATGGCCGGCATAGACACCGGCCTGGACCGGGTCGCCATCGATTCGCACCGCGACGCGTTGTTGATTCAGCGTCCGCCCGTCGACGTCGTACAAGACGAAATCCAAACTCGGTTCGCGATCGTTCAAGCCGAGCGCCGTGGCGGAGATTTCCGGGGTCCCGGTGGGCGCGTAGAAACCGTGGGGATGGTCGCTGACCAATTGCAACTGCGGATAGCGATCGATTGTGACGCCATCGAATCCGACCCGCCCGCGGATATCCGCGCGGGACCCGATCGGCTCGACCCGCAACCGCACCACCAGCGTGCGGCAGCCGGCTGGCGGCCCGCTCACGTCGGTCTGCACCCGCTGCCAATGGGGGCTGTCGACCACCTGTTTCGTCTTGACGGTCTGTAACGGCTCGCCGGCCGCATCCAGGTAAACCAGTTCGGCCCAACCTCGGTCCCACTGCAAGCCTTCGGTGCGGACCTTGGCCGACAGCGTATAGCCATACATGGAACTGATCGGGACCGGCTCGCTTTGAATCCAAGCCGCTCCGCCGTCGAGTTCCACTTCGAGGTAACGATCGACCAGCCAATCGGTCGCCGCCGGAGGGAGGGCAGGCAACATGGCTTCCACCGCCGGCGCGGTGCGGGCGAGCAGCGGGGAAAGCAACGCCCACGCGCCGGGTTTCGTCCGCAGCAGCTTCCGCAGACGCCGCCATGCCGGCAGCGTCTGGGCATCGAGGCGATGCAACAGCGCCTCCCAGGCGGGGTGATGCGGCCGCAGGCCTACTGGCAGATACCGAGGATACGAGCGTCCGAAGCGTCGTTTCCATTGATCGGGCCAGTCGTCGTAGTTCTGGTCATCCTGGCGATCGAACTCCCACGCGATCACCGGCTTGCCCTGCAGCCCCGTTTGACGCGTGGCAACCGGCGTGAACGGGGCGGCCGGAGCGGGGGCGAGGCCGGCAGCCGCGGGCGGGTCGGCGGCTGCCGAGACCGTAGCGGTCGCCAGCACAATGCTTAAAATCAAAACCCTTCGAGCGTGATGGGCGTGCTCCATCAAAGACATTCCTTCCGACCTTTCGCGCACAATGCTTGAAATCAAAACCCTTCGAGCGTGATGGGCGTGCTCCATCAAAGACATTCCTTCCGACCTTTCGCGCACAATGCTTGAAATCAAAACCCTTCGAGCGTGATGGCTCACCCCGCACCCTTCCCTTCCGACCCTTGTGTTCACCGTGCCTGAATTGAAACTTGCCGTCCGTCTGTCCGCCTTCGGGCTCTCTCTGAAGAAAGCTTTGCATGCCGCGGCCCAGTTGGACGCCCGTGGGATCGAAATCGACGCACGAACGATGTTGCGGCCAGCCGATTTGACCGATACCGCCTGCCGGCAGCTACGGAAAATGATGGACGATCTGAATCTGCGGGTTTGCGCGGTGCGTTTCCCGACGCGACAGGGATACGATCAACCCGAACGGCTCGACGAGCGGATCGATGCCACCAAGGAAGCGATGCGGATGGCGTACCGGCTGGGAGCCCACGTGGTCGTCAACCAGCTCGGACGCGTCCCTGCTGATCCCGCCAGCCCCGCCTTCGACCAGCTCCGTGCCGCCTTGGAAGACCTGGGCAGCTACGGCACCCATGTGGGGGCCTTCCTGGCAGCGGAAACAGGAACCGAATCGGGCGAGCAGCTCGCCCGCTTGCTTGACAGCCTGGAACACGGCTACGTCGGTGTCGCCTTCAACCCCGGCCAATTGATCGTCAATGGCTTCTCGGTTCGGGAATCCCTCCTGCCCCTCGCCGCCCGCGTTCAACTGGTCGAAGCCTGCGACGGGGTACAGGACCTGGCTCAAGGCCGCGGGATCGAAGTTCCGCTGGGGCAAGGCACCGCCGACATGCCGGAAATCTTGAGCCTGCTGGAAGACCACCGGTACCGTGGCTGGTTCGTCGTCGGACGCAAACAGGCAGGCACCGCGCACGAGCTCGGCCCCGCCTTGCAGTACCTGCGGAACCTCTGATCGTGCCCGCTGCCCCTTGTTTTGTAGCGGAACGGCGCGAGCCGTCCGGTTTCGGTGAGCGGTCTCGGCGCTAGGCTCTGTCTGAAAACCAAAAAACGGGTCGCGTAGCGACTCCGCCAGGTCCCTTCTCCGCCGCCGCGCAGCGGATCGCGGGGGAAAAGGCGAGGATGAGGGGTGGTTTTCGGACTGAGCCTAGCCGCCGGTTCGTCAACGAAAGGCCGGGGGCTAGCACCCCATCCGCTCACAAACAGGGGCGTTGTCCAGCTAGGCGAAGACTGCCTCGACCGGTTTCCCCACGCCATCCTTGGTGACATAGAAGGGCCGGCCTTCGATATCGAAGACCGTCTGGGGGCTGATCCCCATCGCCCGCATGATCGTGGAGTGCAGGTCGGTCACCGTCACCGGATTCTCGACCGCCAGCAGGGGACGTTCCTCGGCCGTCCGTCCGTAGACGAAGCCCTGTTTGACGCCCCCTCCAAACATCGCGACGCTGGTGCCGCCGGTGAAGTGGCGGTGCAGTCCGTAATGCTTCATCTCGGTCAAACGATCGACCTTGTGCCGCGCCTGATCGCGTGCGCTCGAACCCGGTTGCCCCTCGATCAACGCATCCCGACTGAACTCCGAGGCGATCACCACCAAGGTGCGATCGAGCAAGCCTCGCGCCTCGAGGTCGAGGATCAACTGGGCGACGGGGCGGTCGATCTCGCCGTGCAACCGCTGGGCCGTCGTATGGCCTTCGGCGTGCGTATCCCAGTGCAGGAAAGGCACGTACTCGGTCGTCACCTCGACGAATTTGGCGCCCGATTCGACCAACCGCCGAGCGAGCAAACAGCCGCGGCCGAACCGTCCCGTGTCGTACGCCGCGCGGCTTTCCGGCGGTTCCTGTTCGATGTCGAAAGCCTGGCGTTCCGGTGCATCGAGCAAGCGGTACGCTTTGTCCATCGAACGCATCAACGATTCGCGTTGGTAGTCGCTGAGGTATTCCCGTCGCGGGCTGCGATCGACCAGTTGGCGAAAGAATTTGTTGCGATCGGCAAACCTTCCCGCAGTCATCCCCGGCGGCGGCTGCACGGCCGCGGCGGCTTGTTCCGGGTACGGCAGATTCATCGGGCCGTACTCGCTGCCAAAGAAGCCGGCCGTGGTGAAGGCCTTCAATTCTTCTTTTTCCCCCACCCCTTCCAGTCGTTGACCGATGTTGATGAATCCCGGCATCACGGGATTGTTCGGGGCGGCGCAGCGGGCGATCCAGGAACCGATGTGCGGGCAGGCGACCGTCTGCGGCGGGATGTAGCCCGTATGCCAGTGGTATTGATGCCGCGAGTGGAGGATGCTGCCCAGGTCGGGCTGGACCGCCGACCGGATCAGCGTGCCGCGATCCATCACCCCTGCGATCCGCTCGAGCCCTTCACAAATTTGCAGGCCATCGACCGCCGTATCGATCGCCGGAAAGGTACTGAGGACCTGTTGGATATCCATCCCTTTTTCAAAGGGCGCGTACCGTTTCGGATCAAACGTTTCAGGAGCGGCCATCCCGCCCGCCATCCAGAGGATGATGCAGGAATCGGCGGTCGGCGTGGGCTGCGGAACCGAGGATGCGTGGGCACGGGGTTCCCCGGCGGCCAGCGTCGCGAGCCCCGCGGCCGCCAGTTGCTTGACGAAGTGCCGACGATGGACCGCTTCCGGAACACGCGGGTCCAAGGATCCACCGGAAGGTTCAACGTGGTAGGGTTGCATGCTTGGGTTCTCTAACGGATCAGCAGGAATTCAGGGGTCACACAGAGCGCCCACCAGACGTCTTGCAGGGCCTGCACGTCGGGTTCGTCACCGAGTGCCTGCCGCACCAACGCCCGTTCGGGCTCGGTCGGCGCCCGCGTCAGGGTCGCCCGAAAGAGCCAATCGACCAAGGCCTGCGGGTCGTCGCCGCGTTGGGCCAGCAGGCGTTCGGCTCCCGCCGCGAACCAGTTGGCCAAGGCTTCGCTGTTCGAGAGGTGGAGCGCTTCGAGGGTCGTCAGTTGCTGGGGCCGGGAGGTCACGATCTGTTCGCGATTCGGGCGTCCCAACGTCTGCATCAAAGGATCGGATTTGAGCAACGCGGCGCGGGCCGGCAAGGCGTCTCCCGCCAAGGCCAAGGCCAGCCGTCGCTTGACCTGCCCGCCGATGGTCGCCTCCCAGGGCTCCCCCGCCAGCACCGTGGCGGATGACAGCGTCGCAGGTTTCGGTTGCCAGGTATCGATCTGCGGTTCCTTGGGCACGGTTCGGCTGACCTGCCAGCTGGCATCGCTGGCGATCGTTTGCACCGCCTCACCAGTGCGGAATTCGGCTTGAAAAAACAAGCCCGCCGGATTGGGTCCATCGCCGCCGTTGGCCGCGATCACCACCAGCACGTTTTCTCCTTCCCGCAGGTAGGGCGTCAGCACCAGCGGATCGAGCGTGGTCCAGTCATCGTCGGCGGCGACTTTCTGCCCGTTCACATATAGCGTGTAACGATTGTCACAGGTCACGACGCCCACTCCTTGAGCGGGGACCCGCTCGAGCTGCCAGACTTTGCGAAAGGCCAGCTCCTCGGGAGGAGGGGCCGTCCCCGGCTCGCCCACCGCCCAGATCCAGCTTGCTTGCACCGTCAACGACTCCCTCAAGGCCGGATCGACCACGCCGCGGCGGACCGGCGCGTCGACCGACTGCGGAGCCGAGCCGGTCAACTGCCAAACGGCATCGATGAATTGTTCCGCGGTCAGCCTTTTGGCGCGGGGACCGCAAAAGCGATACGGCGCGGTCGCCTCGCCGCTGGCCACCGGCTCACTTTGACTTTGGTACGCCTCCGACGTGGCGATCCGTTCCAGCGTCCACTTCAAATCGTAACCGTGTTCGACAAAATCGGCCGCCAGGTAATCGAGCAGGTCTTCGCTCCACGGTTCGGTTTGCATCGCGTCGACCGGATGAACGATCCCGCGGCCCATCAAACGGTGCCACAAACGGTTCACGATCGTCCTGGCAAACCGGCCATTTTCATCGCTGGTCATCAACCCAGCGAGCTCCTGCAATCGCGTGTCACGCGGGGCGTCGGCCGACACCTGGCCCAGTTGCGGGAACAACCAGGCGGGCTCCGCGCTCTCGCCGGTCGGTTTGTCGCAGCGATAGATCGCCAGCGGCCCGTCCGCATAGATCGCGGCCAAGCCGTAGGCGTCATCGAGCGTCCAATGGTCGATAAAACTATCGTGACACGACGCGCATTTCATATTGATCCCCAACAGCGACTGCGAGATGCTTTGGGCGAACTGGATTTCCAGGGTCTGGCCCGCGCTGACTTCGCCACGCCATTGGATCCCGTCGATAAAGCCGCGACTGGCGTCGGTCGGCGGTGCCAATAACTCGCGGGCCATCTGGTCGTAAGGCATGTTGGTCGCAAGCGCGCGGTACAACCAGTCGCTGATCTGCCGCCGTCCGCCGGTGATGAAACCGGTTCCCGTATAGTCATTCCGCAACAGGTCGTTCCAGAAGGTCAGCCAGTGTTCGGCATAGGGGACGTCTTCGTTCAGAAGCGTGCGGACCAAGCGGGCGCGTTTGTCGGGCGCCGGGTCTTGGCGAAAGGCGGCGACCGCGTCGGCGTCCGGCAGGAGGCCGATCAGGTCGAGCGAAACGCGGCGGAGGAAAGTCGCATCGTCGGCCGGCTGCAGCGGCCAGCCCGCCCCCGAAGCGTCCCCTGGCTGGGTTGCCCGGCCTGCGACTGACACCCATCCCTGGGAGGACGCCGCCTCGACGGTCTCCGCGTCGCGGAAGTAATCATCGAGGAGCCGATCGATCGGGTGCGTGCGTCCCTGACGCGGCGGCGGCAATTCCGGGCGACGCGGCCGCAACGGCGGCACGTAGCGTTCGTCGTCGAAGCGGAAGCCGGGGGTCCACGGCATTTCGTCCTCCACCCAGCGGCGGAGCACGTCGATTTCGCTGGCCGAAAGCCCCGGTTTCTCCTGGGGAGGCATCCGGAATTCCGGATCCGACGAGGCGACCAGTTCCAAAAAGTACGACCCCTCGACATCCCCCGGCGCTGCCATCCCGCCGTCCAAAAACAGCTCCCGTGAATTGAGCGAGAACCCCCCTTTGGCCTCTTCGCCGCCGTGGCATTCGGCGCAGTGTTGCGCCAGCAGCGGCGCCACCTGATGCGCGAAATCGACAGGCTTTGCGGCTCCCTGCGTGGTTTCCGCCTGAACCGAGGGCGCCCCGAGCACCAACAGCCCCAGGCCGAGGACCGCGCCCATCATCCCCTGCCAAGCCGCGGGGGAATCCCACCCCGAGGCCATCCCGCAGCGTCCCTGGTTCGCGCGTGACCCGCCCAGCGAGCCGAGGAAGCGTTCCGCAGCAGCACTCACTCCACTGGCGAGGCCGCGGGGAACGCCGCGGCGCAAAGTTTCGCCAAAGCGGCTAGGCGCGAAGCATCGATCAAGCACAGAAGGTAGCAACATGGGCAGGGCGGGGATCGAAGGGGGCGGCAGCATCGACCAGCGGGGGTCTTCGGGCGAGAGCGTCGTGGCGGGAGAGACCGGCCGGATGCAGAACATCAACGCCAAGTCTCCTCTGTATTTTAAACGATCACGCCCCGGAAATCTGCCCTCCGAACGAGCCCCCAATCTGCTGCGGGGCGTTACGATGGAGAGCGATTTGATCGGCGAACCGCTTTCCCCAGGATCCTTGACATGCCCACGCCTCGCCTCACGCTCTCTGCCCGACGGCTTCCCCCAGCTTTGTGGGCCAGCGGTTGGCTGCTGGGCACCATCGGTCTGGTCGGTCTGGTCACGGTTTTTCCTGTGTCGCTGGCCGCCGACGACTGGCCGCAGTGGCGTGGGCCGCAGCGTGATGGGATTTGGCGGGAAACGGGGATCGTGGATCGTTTTCCCGCCGACGAGCTATCGCATCGCTGGAGCGTTCCGATCGGATCGGGCTACAGCGGTCCGACCGTCGCCGACGGCCGCGTGTTCGTCACCGATCGGGGGCTCGACCGGACCGGCCCCCAGCAGGAACGGGTGCTGTGCTTTGACGAAGCGACGGGTCAAAGCCTCTGGGAACTCGCGTATCCTTGCACGTATACGATCAGCTACACCGCCGGGCCTCGAGCGGCGGTGACGGTCGACGGGCAGCGGGCCTATGCCGTCGGGGCGATGGGCGACTTCCATTGCCTGGATGTCCACAATGGCGACATCCTCTGGAAGCGCGACCTGAAAGCGGACTACGACGTCGAGATGCCGATCTGGGGGATCGCCGCGGCGCCGTTGATCGACGGCGACCTGGTGATCCAGCAAGTCGGCGGTACCCCCGCTGCTTGCCTCGTGGCGTTTGACAAAGCGACCGGCCAGGAGGTGTGGCGATCGCTGTCCGAGCGAGCCGGCTACGCCAGTCCGGTCCTGATCGAGCAGGCGGGACGGCCCGTCCTGGTCTGCTGGACCGCCGATACCGTCTCCGGCTTGAATCCCACCACCGGCAAGGTCTACTGGTCGGTCCCCTTTCCCCCGACCCGGATGCCGATCGGCATCGCCACACCGGTGACCGACGGCGAACGCCTGTTCGTGTCTTCCTTTTACGACGGATCGCTGATGTTAAGCCTCGACCAGGAGCGGCCCGCCGCCCGCGTGCTGTGGCAGAAGGCGGGTCCTGACGAGCGGACGACCGTGGCCCTGCACGTGATGATCGGCACCCCGATCCTGGAAGACGGGTACCTGTATGGCGTCGACAGCTACGGCCAACTCCGCTGCCTCGATGCCGACACGGGCGAACGCATCTGGGAAGACACCACCGCCGTCCCGACGGCGCGGTGGGCGACCATTCATCTGGTCCGGCATGAGGAAGAGGTCTGGATGTTCAACGACCAGGGCGAATTGCTGATCACGCAACTCTCTCCCGACGGCTTCCAGGAGCGCGATCGGGCCCAATTGATCGAGCGGACGACGGTGCAGCTGGCCCGCCGAGGCGGGGTCACTTGGGCCCATCCCGCCTTCGCCAATCGCCATGTCTTCGCCCGCAACGATGAACGGCTCGTCTGCAGCTCGCTGGCAGCCGAAGCGGCGGAGCGAGCCGACGACAGCGAGGCAGCCGACCCGAACCGGTAACGCTTAGTGCCTCTCCGGAACCCCCCTCACCCTACCCCTCTCCCCCGCTGCGCGGGGCGAGAGGGAACGAAAGGAGCCGCTGCGCGGCCCGTTGGCTGGTTTCCGGAGAGGCACTTACAGCCACTCTTTCTTTTCCAGCGCATAAGTCCGATAGAAATCCTCGTCCGACTTGGTCAGGTAGAGGATCCCTTCGATCAGCCCGATCACCCCCATCGCCATCGTGGCAAAGATGGGGATCACGAGGCAGCTGCCCAAGAAAACGCCGGCGAGCGAAACCGCCAGCATGATGATCGCCGGGTTGTTCATCCCCAGGATGAACTTGTGGATCCCCAGGCCACCGAGCACGATCCCGCAAATCCCCGCCGGCAGTTTCTTGTCGATGAATTCCTGATAGGGCGGAGCACCGGGGACCTGGGCGAAGGGAGGGACCACGGGGGCGGTTTGGGCCGTCGCCAAGGGGACCTGGAATGTCCCCTGACACTGCGGGCAAGACGCCGATTGGCCTCCTTGGGAGGCCGGCACCGATAGCGAAGCCTGGCAAAACGGGCAGGTGACCTCGACATGGGGACCCTGCGGCGATTCGGCAGCTGAAGACTCGGACTCCATGAGGTTCCTCTCGAGAGTAGCAGGTTCCGCGGCGGCCACAACGAAAAGCCTGGCGGCCCGCTCGATTGTCAGGGACCCGGCTGCAGCGCGTCAACTTGCCGGGCTGTCAATTCACGGATTCCTTGGCGGGCCAGTTGCAACAAGCCGTGCAGTTGTTCGTCGTCAAAGGTCGCTTCTTCGCCGGTCCCCTGAATTTCCACGAACTTGCCGCTGCCGGTCATCACCACGTTCATATCGACCGCGGCGGCGAAGTCGAGTTCGTAGTCGAGATCAAGCCGCACCGCGTCGTCGATCACCCCGACACTGATCGCGGCGACCGAATCGACCAGCGGGGCCGTGCCGATCGGCAGCGCGGGAAAGGCCGTGCGCAAGGCGTCGACCAAGGCGATGTAGCCCCCCGTAATCGCCGCGGTGCGGGTCCCGCCATCGGCCTGCAAGACGTCGCAATCGACCGTCACCATCCGCTCGCCCAACGCTTCGAGGTCGACGACGGCCCGCAAACTCCGTCCGATCAGCCGCTGGATTTCGGTGGTGCGTCCATCGACTTTGCCGCTGCGATCGCGCCGCTTCCGCGGGCTGGTGCTGTGGGGCAGCATGTTGTACTCGGCCGTCACCCAGCCCTTCCCTTTACCTTCCATCCATTCGGGCACCTTCTCGGTCACCGAAGCGGTGCACAGGACCACCGTCTCCCCGCTGCGGTAGAGCACCGAACCGGGGGAACTAGCGAGATAGCGACGTTCGATCGTCACCGGACGCAAGGAATCAACAGCACGCATGGTCACCAAACAGGAAGGAGGAAACAAAAGATCATCGGGGGTACCCGCTCATGAAAAGCGGCACTATTCCACTAGACTTCGACGTGACGGCGGATCCATTCCCCGTCCAGCATCCAGACCAACAACCCTTTCTGGGCGTGCATCCGATTGCCCGCCTGGGACACGATCACACTCTGCGGTCCATCGATCACTTCGTTGGTGATCTCTTCGCCGCGAATCGCCGGCAGGCAGTGCATCACCCGCGTCTCGGGACCGGCGGCATCGAGGAGGCCTTGGTCGACGCGGTAGGCGGCAAAAATCTGCCGCCGCTGCTCGCGTTCGGCTTCCTGCCCCATGCTGGTCCAAACGTCGGTGTAGATAAAATCGGCGTCCGCCGCCGCGGCCCGGGCATCCTCGACACGTTCGATCTGGGCCTGGGGGTAATTCTCTCGGATCCGCCGGAGCCAATCGGCATCCATTTCGTACCCAGCGGGACACGCCAAGGTGAACCGCAACCCCAGCATGGCGCAAATCAAGGCAAGACTGCAGGCGACGTTGTTCCCGTCGCCGACAAACAGCAGATGCTTGCCGGGCAGCACGTCGAGATCGATCCGATCATGCGACGAGAAGACCTCGGCGATCGTGAGCACATCGGCGAGGGCCTGGCAGGGATGACACAAATCGGTCAGCCCGTTGATGATCCGCACCGCATCGAAGCCGGCCAATTCTTCGACCTTCTCATGCCCTTTGGCCCGGCAGACGACGCCATCGAGGTACTGCCCCAGCACATTGGCGAATTCGGAAGCCGCTTCCCGTTTTCCCCAACCGACGTCCTCCCCCAGGAACAGGCTGCCCCCTCCCAGTTGCATCATCCCGGTCTCGAAACTGACCCGGGTGCGGAGACTCGGCTTCTCGAACAGCAGTCCGATCACATGCCCCGCCAAAATCGGCGGACGTTCCCCGTGAGCCAACAATGCTTTCAAATGCGCCGATGCCGCCAGGATGGTCCGCAATTCGTGGGGCGTGATGTCGAAGAGCGTCAGAAGGTGTCGCATGAGCGGACTCGTTCGTCGGGTGGAGGGGTAGCAAACAGGAACCGCGCATCCCACGCGGAACCAAAACAGTTTAAGCGTCGCCAGGTTCTCGCTCGACCGCCTCGAAGGCTTGATGAAAGGCTTCGGCGAGCTGTTGCAACGTCGCTTCCTCAAGCGTTAAAGGCAATTGCACCCGCAGCGTCGTCTCGCCGACCGCGTCAACCAGGATCCCCCGCCGGGAAAGCGCCGACTGCACTTGCCGAACGGGAAGATCCAGCTCGATGCCCGACAAGGTCCCTTGGCAACGGATCGCCTCGACAAAGTCGAAATCTTCTGGCAACGTCATCAGAAAGCGTTCCCACTGCTCCCCGCAGCAGCGGGCATTTGCCAACAGGCCTTCGTGTTCGATCGTATCGAGCACCGCGAGGGCGGCAGCCAGCGGCAGCGGCGAGAGCGGAGGCGGCTGCAAGGCCGGATGCGTTTGCCAGTCCGTTGGCAACCGTTCGGCCGCCGTGGCCCGCAACCCGACAGCGGCCAGGGGCAGGCCCCCGGCCAAGCCGGCTCCCATGATCGCGCAGTCCGGCGCGGCTCCGCCCGCTTGACTCGCCGACCAATCCCCGGTCGCGCCCCAGCCGATATCGCTTTCATCCGCGATCACCCACAGGCCATGCGCGTCGGCCAGTTGCCGAAGCCCCGACAAGAATTCCGGCGTGGCAGCCCGCAGCCCCTGCCGGGTGAGGATCGGCTGCAGCAGGATCGCCGTCGTCTGTTCATCGATCGCCTCGCGAACCGCCTGCAAATCTTCCCAGGGACAATAGCGTGCCCCGGCGACCAGCGGCCCTAAACCGGCTTGCCACGCCGGCAGCCCCGAAGCGGTCAGCGCCCCCAGCGTCAGCCCGTGGTAGCCGCCGACAAAACTGAGCACTTTGTATCGCTGCCCCGCGTCCCGCAGCCGAGCCAGCCGCAAAGCATACTCGACGGCCGCGGAACGATCCGTTTGAAAGAAAAAGAGGCCGGGGAACAAGCAATCGGCCAGCCGTTCCCGCAGCGAGGCGGCGAGCGGGGAGAGCTCGGCCGGCTCGGGCAGCAGCGAACCTTCGGCCTGCCGTTGAATCGCTTGGACGATCGCCGGATGGCGCGGGCCCAACAGGCCTTCCCCTGCGCCCAGGATCAGGTCAAAGGCCGGCTGCCCCGGTTGCGGGATCGCTTCGCTCTCGGCCGCCGCTTCCGAACGTGGCGGCCCTTGGGGTTCATCGTCGCTCATGCGGCACGGGACTCGTGAAGGAGGGGACAGCGATGAAGGAGGGGACAGCGATTCAGGGAGGGGACAGCGATTCAGGGAGCGGGGGAGGTTGCCAGCGGCAGCCGGCGGCGGGCCGCAGCGGGCGACACCGCACGGCACGACGGGGGGGCGATCAATGTTCGCGTCGCTCCCGGACGATCTGCGTTCCCACGCCGCTGGTCGTAAAAATCTCCAGCAACAAGGAATGCCGCAAGCGGCCGTCGACGATATGCACCTTGCCCACGCCGCGGCCCAGGGTTTCCAGACAGGCCTCCACTTTGGGGATCATCCCGGCGGCGATCGCGCCGCCAGCGATCATCTCCCGTGCCGATGGTTCATCCAGCGTATGGATCAGGCTATCCGGGTCGTCCTTGTCGCGTCGCACCCCGTTCACGTCGCTCAGAAAGACCAGCTTCTCCGCGCCCAAAGCTTGGGCCACCGCCATCGCCGCGGTGTCCGCGTTGACATTCAGATGCTCGCCGTCACTTTGATCGACACACATCGACGGGATCACCGGCACCTGGTCGGTATACAGGAGGCCTTCGATCACCTGCCGGTCGACATGATCGACCTCGCCGACGAAGCCTAAATCCTCGCCCCCTGCGAGTTGCAAGCGTTTTCCGAAGAGGACATTGGTGGTGTGCACCGAGAGGTTCATCGCGCGACCGCCTAGTTTCTCGATCGCTTCGGTCAGGGCCACGTTCAAGTCGCCGGCCAGGACGCGCCGCACGACGTCCCGGGTGGTCGCATCGGTGACGCGGCGGCCCTGGATGAAGTGCGGGGACACCCCGGCCTCGGCCAACGCCCGGTTGATCGCTTTCCCCCCGCCGTGGATCAGGACGGGCTGCATCCCGACCGATTCCATGAAGATCACGTCAAGCAGGATATGGTGCAGGGCCAGATCGTCATCCAGGACGCTGCCACCCAACTTGATGACGGTCTTCTTGCCACGGAAGCGACGGATCCACCCCATCGCCTCAATAAGCGTGTTGGCTTTCGCAATGGCCTCTTCCACGCTGGCAGCTCCCTGGATTTGGACGAGGAAAAGCTGATCACTCTAGGAACGGGCAGCCCCAGCTGTCAATTGACCTTGCCCCCCGAAAGGGGCGCCAAAGAGGCTTGCTTGTCCCGCCAGCGAACCCTCCGCCCGCTTCGGTCGCCGTCACGATTAGGCTACAAAACAGGGGGTGGCTCCCGCGGGGGTCACCGCCACGTGCTTGCTCGCTCCGGTCCTCCCGCCTAGATCTCGGCCATGCCTCCACTCCACGGCGATTCTTCCTCGACGGCTTCCTCAACTCCCCTCGACGCCAGCGTGACGCTGGTGGGAGGCGGAAAAATGGGACGTGCGCTGCTGCAAGGCGCTATCGCGGCGGGCGTTGTCGATCCCCAGCGGCTGACGGTCGTCGACCCCGACGCGAATTCACAAGCCTGGTGGACCCGCGAGATTCCGGCGGCCCAGGTGACCGAGGACTGTCGGGCCGGGGTAACCCGAGGCGAAATCGTGATCCTGGCGGTCAAGCCGCAGACGCTGGGGGCCGTCGCGGCGACGCCGGCCGACTGGGACCAGCGGCTGACGATCTCGGTCGCCGCCGGCATCCAACTCGCCCAGCTCCAATCCCAATTCGGCACTCAGCGGATCGTGCGGGTGATGCCCAACACGCCCTCCTTGATCGCGGCCGGGGCGGCCGCCTTCTGTTGCGGCCCGCAGGTTACCGCGGCCGACGCCGAGGCGGTCGAGCGTCTGTTCACGGCGGTCGGCCTGGTCGCGCGGGTGCCCGAGCATCAGATGGACGCGGTGACCGCGGTCAGCGGTTCGGGTCCCGCCTACGTGTTCCTGATCATCGAAGCGCTCGCCGACGGGGGCGTGGCGGCGGGTCTGCCCAGGGATCTCGCCCTTCGCCTCGCCACCCAGACGGTCGCCGGAGCGGCCCAGTTGGTTCGCGAAACGGGAGAGCACCCTGGGGCGCTGAAGGATGCGGTCGCCAGCCCGGGCGGAACCACCATTGCCGGCCTTCATTCGCTGGAACAGAATGCGGTTCGCGGCGCGATGATCGATGCGGTCCAGGCCGCGGCCCGTCGGAGCCGAGAACTCGGTTCCGGCTAACCCGCTCGGCGCAGCCCGCCGCCGGGTGCGGGCAGGCGCATCCCGCCGGCTCCGGTCCCTCGTCAGCCTCGCCTTCTCCCAGCCGTTTTCACCCACGAGAGACTTCGCACCGATGGTTTCGCCGCTCTGCGTGATTGACGACAAGCACGTCCCGCTCTATCGCATCCTGTGGATCTCCGACACGCCTCATTTTTGCGGCGAAGAAGACTGCCTTTGCGAGGGACGCTACGAAGTCCGTTTGGAGATGGACGATTCGGTGTGGGCCAACCGCGAAGAACGGGATCGCGTCCTCCAGTTGTTGACCCAATGGTGCGGCGAAGGTCCCGACGAAGAGAGTCCCGACCTCGGCGACCCCGACGACTGGTAAGCACCTTCAAAGGTGCCTTAAGGTGCCTTCGGGTGTACCCGCACGAACCCCCATGGTGATGAAGTTCGCCGGCGTCACCGAACCGCCGGTCGCGTAGGTCGTGGAATTCGATTACGAGCACGATTACGAGCACGAGCACCGCGATGCTGAGCACGAGCACGAGCACCGCGAATAGCCAGAGACCTCGGTTCGTCGCGGTCTCGCGGCAGGCCCCGCGACAGGCCCGCTAGCCGAGCGGGCCCTATTCGGGCTTCAAGCCGAGCAGGAACTCGGCGTTGTTCTGCGTCTTGGCAAGCCGCTGGGTCAGCGACTCCATCGCATCGGCGGCGGTCAAACCGGCCAAGCCACGCCGCAAGACCGAAATCCGCCGAAACTCTTCGGGGTCCAGCAACATCTCTTCCCGCCGCGTGCCGCTGCGGTTGATGTCGATCGCCGGCCAGATGCGGCGATCGACGATCTCGCGGTTCAGCACGATCTCCAGATTGCCGGTCCCTTTGAACTCTTCAAAAATGACATCGTCCATCCGGCTGCCGGTATCGACCAAGGCGGTGGCGAGGATCGTCAATGAGCCTCCTTCTTCGACTTTGCGCGCCGACCCGAAAAGTGCCTTGGGTTGCTGCAAGGCGGCAGAATCGAGCCCCCCCGACATCAGCTTTCCGCTGTTTTCCCCATCGCTGTTGTGAGCCCGTGCCAAGCGGGTGATCGAATCGAGGAAAATCACGACATCGGTCCCATATTCGACCATCCGTTTCGCTTTTTCGATCACCATCTGCGCGACCTGGATGTGCCGCGGGGCGGGTTCATCGAAGGTACTGCTGATCACCTCGCACTGCGGTCCGCTGACCTCGCGTTCCATGTCGGTCACCTCCTCCGGACGTTCGTCGATCAGGAGGACGAAGACGTAGGCTTCCGGATAGTTCTTGAGGACGGCGCGGGCCATTTTCTGCATCAGCACGGTCTTGCCGGCACGCGGCGGGCTGACGATCAAGCCGCGCTGCCCAAACCCGATCGGCGTGAACAGATCGACCACGCGGGTGCTCATGTCCTTCGCCTCGTGCTCCATGATGATCCGCTTGTCGGGGTGCAGCGGCGTCAGCTCTTCGAACGGCGCTTGGCTCTGCCGCTGCATCGGATCTTGTCGGTTGATCGCCTCGATCCGCAGCAACGCAAAGTAACGCTCATTCTCCTTCGGCGGGCGAATCTGCCCGGCCACGCTGCTGCCGGTCTGCAGCCCAAACCGGCGGATCTGGCTGGGAGAGACATAGATGTCATCGGGGCAGCTGACGTAGTGGTAATTCGGACTCCGCAGGAAACCAAACCCATCGGGGAGGATTTCCAGCGTCCCCTCGCCATACATCAAGCCGTTGCGTCGCATCCGGGTTTTCAGGATGCGGAAAATCAAATCCTGTTTGCGGGCCCCCGCGACTTCCTCCAGCCCATCCTCGGTGGCGAGCTCGATCAAGCCCTCGTGCGACATCTGTTGCAACTGCGCCACATTCAGCGCGGGAGCCGCCTCGCCGTCCGAGCCGGCCGGGATGCCGATCCGCTGACCCTCCCGCGTCGCCTCGTCGACGATTTCTTCCGGCAGCGAGAGCGGATCCCGTTCCGCATCCAATTCGCGGATCCGCTGATCCACTTCGGCATCGGGGTGTCGCGGACGGTTCCGGTCGTTCGTCGCAGCCCGACGGTTGCGGTAGTGATTACGAGTCGACGACGGTCGATGATTTGACATAGCCAAAGAATCCGGAGAGCCGGTCGAGGGAACCGGTTCGGTTCGCCGAGGGGATCGGCTGCGCGAAAGGAAAAGGGAGAAGAGCGGAGGGGGGGAGGGATCAAGCCGGCCGCCGAAGAGACAGGATGCCGCCGATTCGATTCAATCCATCTTACAAGCGATCGCGCCAAAGTCATCCATCAGCCAGGCCGCGTGCCGCGATCAGCCGACCCGCTCGCGGCGCTGGGGACGGCAATGCTGGGGCTCAAAATCGGGGTCGAAGCGAGCGATCAAGGGAGCCCACAGCTGATCGATCTCGGCCGCCAACGCAGCCTGCCCCCCCCGGTTGACGATAACATGATTGCTGAGACGACGTTTTTCGCGGATTTCCAGTTGGCGGTTTTCGCGAGCTTCCAGTTGCTCGACCGTCCACCCTCGCTTCGCCAGCCAGCCTTGCCGCTGGGCCAAGGGCGCGTCGATGCACCAAATCACATCGCAGTACACATCCAGCCCCGCTTCGAACAGTAGCGGCACGTCCAGCACCGCCGCCGAGGATTCTCGCCAAGCAGCGTGACAAAGCCGACGGAAGAGCAAATCCCGCGTGGGCGGATGAACCACGCGTTCGAGGAATTTTAGCTCTCCCGCCGCCTGATCGTCAGCCCCGAAAACCCGGGCGGCGAGCCGCCCGCGATCGATGAAACCATGCGGCCCCAGCACCTCCGGACCAAAATGGGCCGTGAGCTGCCGACGGACCTGGCGCAGGGCCAAGCAGCGATGGGCCAAGCGGTCGGCATCCAGCCACGCCGCTCCTTTGCCCGCTAAATGCCCGGCAACGGTCGACTTCCCTCCCGCCGGCACGCCGACGATCCCAATCACGATCACGCTGATCCGCTCCTTATCGGCAAAACCCTTTCCCGCGATGCCCCCCCACCTCGCCGGGCAAGCCTGGGGAGGGCCCGCCGCACGACTCGAAAAAAATGCCCCGTTTTTTTTTCGGTCCGACCCGCTCTTAGTCTTCGTCCCCTGCTTGTCGCCCCCCTCGTTTGGCGTCTCGCCCCGGCGGCACCCGCGATCTCGCCGTGGAAAAACAGCAGATGTTGATCCGCATGGGTTGAGGACTTTGCAGCAACTTGGCTATACTCCTGCCTCCCGTCGAGCCCCCGCCCCCGCCGCGTGCCTGCGAACGTGACGAGGAAGAAGGGCGGCGGATCGGTCGCTTTCCTCTTCTATTATGAACCCTGACGAGACACTCGACGCATGTACGCGATTTTTGTGGACGGTGGACGGCAATACCGTGTTCAACCGGGCCAAGAACTTGTAATTGACTACCGCGAAACGCCGCAGGGCGAGACCGTCCAGTTCGAGAAGGTCTTGGCCGTGGGGACCGACGACGGTTTGAAGCTGGGCACACCGACGGTCGATGGGGCCACGGTCAAAGCCTCGATCCTCGGCCCCAAGCAGGGCGAGAAGATCTATGTGCAGAAATTCCGGCGGCGGAAAAACCATCGCCGCCGCACCGGCCATCGCCAGCTGCACACCCGCGTTCGGATCGAAGAGATTGCCGGCGTCTAAGCCGGCGATCTGACGTCGGGGGGGAGAATCGGCGCAGCATGGCAAAACTCTCGTTCGACGACTTCCGACTCGGTACCACCCTGGGTGTCGGTACCGTCGGTACCATCTACGCCGCCACGAACCAGCAGACGGGGGAACTGGTCGCCCTCAAGCAACTGCATCCCGGAGTCTCCCGCGATCCTTTGATCCGCGCTCGCTTTCAACGCGAGATGGCCATCCTCGATCGCCTCGAACACCCCAATATCATCCGCTTTTATGGCGGAGGCGAGCATGAGGGCTTGCTGTTCTACGTGATGGAGCTGGTCGAGGGAGGCTCGGTGCGCGACCTGCTGATGACCAACGGCCCGCTCCGTTGGCCGGCCGTCGTCAGCTGCATCCAACAGATCTGCTCGGCGTTGCAGTGTGCCCATAATCACGGCGTCATTCACCGCGACTTGAAGCCGGGCAACCTGTTCTTGACGTCTGCCGGTCAGGTCAAACTGGGGGACTTCGGGATCGCCCGCGACGTGACGGCCGCCGACCTGACCTCCGAAGGGCTGACGGTCGGGACGCACGCCTACATGGCCCCCGAACAGATCACGGGGAACGTCTTTATCTCCGGCCAAGCCGACATCTACGCATTGGGATGCTGTGCTTACGAGATGCTGACCGGGCACAAGCTGTTCCAGGGAGAGAACTTTGCGCAGTTGTTCGAACAGCATCTGCGGGCCGAACCGCCCCGGGTCCGCAACCTCGTTCCCAACTGCCCGCAAGCCCTGGACGACATCGTCTTCCAAATGCTTGCCAAGGCGCCCGAGCAGCGGCCCTTCAACGCCCGGCAGATCCAAGGCGTGATGCTCGAGATCATCGAAAAGAACAAGCTCAGCGAACCGCTCCACCACGATCCCGTCCAAGCCCAGCGCAGCGACGTCTCAGCTGCCGAAGCCTTCGACCGAGGACGCGAACTGTTGGCCGACCGCGTGCAAAGCCGACTCGGTGCCGCTCAGGGCCGGGACGTTTCTTGGCCCGTCTTCGCCCTG
>CAYNVI010000004.1:0-1165 GCA_964400585.1 uncultured Pirellulaceae bacterium
CGATCGGGTTTGGTCGGACCGTTGACCGATCGCACCGCACGCGGCGGGACATATAAGGTCGTGAGTCCATCAGGATCGATGCGCATCGGCAGACCGATGACACCAAACCAAGCGAGGTGGAGATCGAGCGAAAGGCTCGCCGTCGCGGGGAATCCGCCCGCATGCAACAGCATTCGGTGCCGGAGACATCCAACCGTGAGCGCGCACGGTTCGGCTGAGGACCGCGACAGAAGCTACGCGACCGCCGGCGGCCCGCGCGGCTGCGGGACGGAAAGAAGCGTCGCCAACAAGGGACGACCAGGCGAGATGAAGGCGGGTTCGGATACGAACTCCGCGGGGAGAGCGACCCCCAGTTCCCAGGTCACACCTGCCGGGACTGCCAACGACTGGCAAACCAAGCAAGTGTCGGAATCATGCTGGTGGGGTCGACTCGGATGGTGCGCATCCGAAACCGTCTCGCCGGCGACAGGCTCCACCGGATGGTGATGAGCACCATGCGAGCAAACCGCGTTGGATTCGTTCGCTTGGGAAACCGCCTGCCGAGGGGAACCGCTGTCGCACGTGACCACATGCAGCCACGCCGGAGCATGACCGAGCACGATCATGCTGCAGAGCAGACTCGCGAAGAAGGGCCGGAACAACGAAGTCATGGAAGACGTTCGATTCAAGAAATTGAAGTTGCAGCATGGTCCGACCAAGGACGATTGTGCTAGTTACGATGACCGCATGCAGGCGGTTCGTCAAGAGCGTCGCAGAAAATCGGAAAATTTGCTCGGGCTCCTGCTCTGCTGCCAATCGCAAGCCGCTGCTCATTCCTTTTCCTGTCGTCGTTGCGCTTCAGCGTGACCTCTGCCACGCCTCTCCTTCGGATCCGAAGACCGCGATCGCGTCTTCCAATGTGCCCTGGCGTGGCGATTGATCGGCTCACGCATCATCTGATGCTCCAAGACGGGTCAGCTTCCGCTCGAGAGTTCCAGGCAGCCAACGTGGCCTTGAATTCATCCGGTGCGCGATAGCCCGGCGTCCGGCACTCCCCCTTTCGCACAGCGGGCTGAAAATACGATCGAGCAGGGATCGGTCTTCCCCAAGCTTTTCCACCAGGCGAACCCTATCCCATTGCCAGCTTCATCCCATTGCCAGCTTCATCCCATTGCCAGCTTCATCC
>CAYNVI010000004.1:1265-25401 GCA_964400585.1 uncultured Pirellulaceae bacterium
ATTGCCAGCTTCATCCCATTGCCAGCTTCATCCCATTGCCAGCTTCATCCCATTGTCAGCGTCGCCACGCAACACACTTTCCGGGTTGCTGTGGCGTACGTGAGGATTCGATGAATCCGTCGCGGTCGCTGGTCCGTTTGCTTGACGCCGCATCCTTCCGGGGATACAGTCCAAGCTCTTGGTCGGACCGTTGATTTTTTCCCTGGTGCCATCGCATCAGGCTGCTCTCTTTGTCAACGTTGGAAACCGTCCTTTGAAGTCGTCTCGCGTTCTGACCGCGTATTTGACATTGGCTGCGTTGCTGCTCGGCAACGTATCGGGTTGGCTTCACGTCGGGTGTTCACCACACGATTCGGCTTGCTGTTCCGCCGACTCGAGCGAGACGCAGCCGGAGACGGTCGCCCCCCACGTTCGAGGCGACCACGGCGCTTGCCACCACGATCATGCGTGCCATGGCCAGCCAGTCCGGCCCGCCGGTGAATCCGCACCGGAGGGGCCCACCCACGAGCACGATCCAGCCGATTGCTGCGTTTGCCAAGGCTTCTTGACGTCGCGTCACGCCGTCATGCTTTGGAAACCGGCTGCGAATCTCGAGAGCTTGGCCGTCAGCCACGATGTCGTGCCGGTCGACGACCTCTTCATTGCCGACGCGTTTCCAGCAGTTCACTGGGTACGGGGACCGCCGCGAGTCTGATGGACTCGCGGTATCTCTCATTCTCCCCGTTTGTTCAACCCGCAGCGGCGTGCGCAGCTTGCTCTGTGCGCAGCTTGCTCTGTGCGGTGCCTGCGCTCGCATCACCCGGTTGAACGAGGTGCTTCTTGAAAGGCGCGCTCCCATGGCGTACGTCCATGCGCTGTCCAGAACGGCCGGTCTGTTGTCGCGGTTATTGACGACAGACTTTTGCCCCTGGGCGAATCGTTTTGTCTACTGGCTGAAAGAACCGATTGGTTGGTTCGCTTTGGCCACGATCGTGAGTCTCCTCGTGGGACTGTATCTGAGTCCCATCGGTTGGACGTTGGCTGTCTCGCTGACCGCGATCATGCTTGTCGGAATGGCTTGGCCGCTGCTTGCTATCCGTGTCGCAGCCTGCGAGCTGCGGCCCGAGCTCGATTGCGTGCACGAGGGTGATGCGTGTCGCATCATCGTCTCGGTGCGCAATCGAATCCCGCTTCCCGTTTGGGGCTTGGCCGTGGAGGGCTATTTGGATTGCGAAGGCGAGGCAACCACGCCGATGGTCGCCTTAGCCCGTGTGCCACCGCTGTGCGTCTGCGACTTCGCCATCACAGTAAAACCGACACTGCGCGGCCGTTATCCGGTTCAATCGCCGCGGGTTGCCTGTTCGTTTCCCTTTGGGATTTGGACCGCCCGTCGAAAGCTTCCGAAGTCAAAAGCGTTGACGGTGTGGCCGAAGGTTTACGCCGTGCAAGGCGTTTGCCCGATCGTCGGTCTGGCCAGCACCGACCATGGCGATGGAAGCCGCGGTGGACGAGGTGGCGACTTCGTTGGCGTGCGGGCGTATCGTCGCGGTGATTCGGCGAAACAGATCAACTGGGTCGCATCTGCAAGAGTCGACACGTTGATCGTCACCGAACGCGGCGGCCCTCAGTGCGCCGAATTAAACATCCTGGTCGATACGTCGGACGAAGCTTCACGCGAGCAGCTGGCCAATCGCGTGCGAATGGCGGCAAGCGTATTGATCCATCTGCATCAGTCCGGAATTCCCATGCGGGTGATGATCGGAGCCCGCAGGTTGCGTTTAGCACAAGGAGCCAAGGGTCGGCGTCAAATTCTGGAGACGCTGACCGATGTCCCGGCGGGCGGAACGCGTGCACCGATCGAGCGACCGCTGGCGGGTAAAAATGCCGCTCTCGAATTCAAGACCGATCCCAGCGGCCAGGCCATCGTTCACATGGTCGATCCCCGCGGCGGGCGCCGGGCCGGAGGACGTTCGCTGACGAAGGTGATCGGGTCGGGCGACTCGTTGGTGGATCAAATTCGCGAGTTCTGGACGGAGGTGCAAGATGCCGACGTCGCCGCGTAGACGGATAGAGACGACCCTGCTGGCGATCCTCGCGCTCGCGTCCGTCATTCCCCTGCGGTTCCCGATGGAGTCGCGGTCTTGGTTCGTTGCAGAATTCGCGACGTTGGCGCTGCTGCTTGGCCTCGCTTTGCTTAGCCGCAGGGCCTTGGCATCCGTTGCAGCAACGGAAACCGATGCTCATGGATTGCGGCTGACGCTGGCGACGCTGTTCGCCGTCACACCGATCTGCTTTGCCGTCTTGACCCGCTTGTTTGGCTCGCCCATCGTCTTCGAGCTATCGGCGTTGTCCACCTTCGGTACGTTCTCACTTGCCCTGGCCGTCGCTGCAAAAACCGAACGCACTCGCGCGATGTCACTGGTCACCAGCGGTTTCCTGGTCTTGTTTGCGACTTCGATTTCGGATGCCCCGAAAGCCGTTGTGCCGGCGGTCGTATGGTTAGGTGGGTGTGTTTGGCACCTGGTTGCCAATCATTGGGAGAAGTTAGACGTCTGCTTCCCCGATTCGGTGCGTCCGACCGTGGGGGTTCGACCGGCCAGCGTGCTCGTCGCCGTTGCCTTGTGCCTCGCCGGCGGTCTAGCGGTGCGTAACCGGTTCGGCCCATCCGATCGGTTCGCGTTCGGCATCATGCCCACCAGTGGCGGTTCGCAGTGGTCCGACCCGGCAGCGCGGTCAGGCACCGGTACAGGTGACGCAGCGATCGCCGCCAAAGATCACGCCCAATCGTTTGGCGCGGTGGAATCAGAAATGTTTCTGGAGTCCACCGAGTCGACGTTGTTCGACATGTTCAACGACATGATCGGAGAACCGAAAAAGAAGAAGAACAAATGGGAACTTCGCCAAGCGATGGGAAACGAAAACTTCACCCCGATGCACGAGCGGACTGGCAAGACGGAAAAGGGCAGCGCGTCCTTCAGCACCGATCGCATGCCGCCCCCACCCCATCGTGATCTGGGCGACGCCCAAGGCGATGCCGTCGTCCAGTGGGATGGCCCGACGGGAATCCGCCTGGCGATGCAACGATTCGACACGTTCGATGGTGTCGAGTGGACCAGCTCAGCAGACCTGTCCCATGACGAACTGAACTCTCGCGAGATCGACCAGCGAGTTTGGTTCTTTGCCCCAGGGCTGTTATCGAAGGCGTTCGACGACAGCGATTCGGTATCCGTCAATCTGCTGAAAGTCTTGAAACTTGATTCACCACGAGTGCCGGCGCCGATGATGACGGCGGGTTTACACGTCAAGGATGTCGATCGGCAAGACTTTTTTGCTATCGACGACGACGGTTCTCTGTTCATGCCTGGTCGCGACAAGGTTCCGCCACTGACGATCTTCCACTTGGCCTCGATCAACGTGATGGAAGATGAGTTGGTAGGCCACCATGCGTTAGCGTCGGGTTCGCCTTCCACGAGTCAACGGTGGGCGCACGCCCTGCGGGTCATCGAGCTCGACGGATCGCAATCGCCCTACGCACAATTGCAGGCCATCGTCCAACAGTTGCGAACGGAGTTCACTTTCGACCGCCAAGCCGCAGGTCTTCGCGAGAGCCCTATCGAGGATTTTTTCGAGACCCGTCGCGGAGGCGATCACTTGTTCGCGACCGCCGCAGCGCTCAAGGCCCGCGAGATCGGGCTTCAATCGCGGCTGGTCACCGGCTTCTACGTTCGGCCTGACTCCTTCGACATGACAGCCGGACATGCCTCGGTGACGCGGGAGGATGTTCACGCCTGGGTGGAAATCAAGCTGAACGATGGACGGTGGTTTGCAATCGAACCGACGCCGGGGTTTCGCCAGCCTGTCTACACCCCTTCGCTGTGGCTGGTCGGCAAGCGATTTGCCGCGGCCCACTGGATGCATGCCCTGCTCGCGCTAGCCGCCAGCGGACTGTGTTACCTGACACGTCTGATCTGGATCGAGTGGCTGCTGACAGCGGTCTGGGCACTCTCGCGATTAATGCCTCCAAAGCGTCAACTCGGGCTCGCCATGCGAATCGTGGAAACGCGAGCCAAGTTGGTGGGCAACGCTCGCCCGGTCGGCAAGCCGCAGCGGGATTGGCTTGAATCATTGGTCATTTGTGATGTCCAGCTGCACGATCGTGTCAGGCAATTTTGCGACCTGGCGGACCAAGCCATCTTTGGTGAAAACGGACAGATTGACCGGGGTCGACTGAACTCGGTCGTCCTCGCATTGAAAACCAAACAATTAAGACTGGGAACACGTGAGGTGTCAGCATGACTGTCGCTACCGTCCATCAGAATGACAATGAAACGCAAACAGCCTTGCAATCGATGCGTGACCAACTCGGTCGCGTCTTGCTGGGAAAGTCCGAGCAAATCGAATTGGTGATCGCTTGCTTGCTCGCACAGGGCCACCTGTTGCTCGACGACCTGCCCGGCACGGGTAAAACGACGCTCGCCAAAGCGCTCGCCGAGTGCTTGGGGGGCCGGTTGGCTCGGGTTCAATGCACGCCCGACTTGCTGCCCACCGACGTGACCGGTTTCAACCTCTTCAACCAAAAGACGCGGGAGTTCGAATTCCATCCTGGACCGGTATTCGCGGACGTGTTGCTGGCCGACGAGTTGAACCGCACGACGCCACGAACGCAGAGTGCATTGCTGGAAGCGATGGCAGAGCGGCAAGTCACGATCGACGCGGTACCACACACGTTGGCCGAGACATTCTTCGTGATCGCCACGCAGAACCCGATCGACTCTCATGGCGCGTATCCTTTGCCCGAAGCCCAATTGGATCGGTTTACGATCAAGCTGCAGATCGGCTATCCCGACCGCGCGGCACAACTCGGTATCTTGGAAAAGGCCTCGCGGCCGGTTCGCGCCGATGCTGAGACGCACAGCACGCTCTCGCTCGCGGAACTCCGGCGAATCCAGCAACGCGTGCAAGCGATCACCGTTCATCCGCGAGTTCGTGAATACTTGGTCGATTTGGTCGAAGCCACTCGCGGAGATGCCGCGATTCAACTCGGCGTCAGTCCCCGAGGCATGTTGCATTGGCAGCGGATCGCCCAGGCCTGGGCGATGCTGCGAGGCCGCGATTTCGTCACGCCCAGCGATGTCGCCAAAGTTGCCCAACCGGTGCTAGCGGTCCGTTTGCTGACGACGACTGACGATGTCGATTCGGTGATCGACCGTGTGATGAATCAAGTCCCCGCACCGGAGTACAAGTGATGATGGATAGCGTTTTTTTTCATTTGAGACGTCAGCGAGCGGTTGCCAGGACGAGCCGCTGGGTGTGCTCTTCGGTTCTCTTGTGGATCGCTTGTGCCGGCTGCTCGACTGAGGAAGTGCCCAAGGCATCGCTCTTTGAAGACGATCACGCTGTGGCTGCCCACTGGCCGGACGACCTCGGCGATTTGTCTGACAAACTTCGTAAGCGGACCGCCCGCTACAACCGATCCTCCGAGGAATCCTTGCGACGCGAAATCCAAGATCTGGTCGGTTGGGTCGGCGAAGTCGCGGCGGACACGAACCTCTCCGAAGCCGACTGGATTCCTCTTTATCAGAAAAGCGAAACCGTCTCTGCCAACTTAAGGGACGACGACGGGCAGCTTTCCGAGGACACGCAGAATCAGATTGAATCGCTCTGCCGATTGATCGACGACACAATTTCAAGGACCTCCGACCCACTCGCCAGTGTGAAATCGACTGCACTATGAATCAATCTCTTTCGCTGATGCTGACCGGCGGGCTTGTCCGCATGGTGCAAGGTTTCGCGACCGCCGCACCAACCCTGTTAGTTGGACTATTGATCGCCTCGATCATGCGGTACTACTTGGGCGACAAGGGCACACGACGACTTTTCGGTGCCGATACGATGCGTTCACTGCCGCAATCATGGTTAGTTGGTATGTTGTTGCCGGTCTGTTCGATCGGGGTGCTGCCAATCCTGCGCGAGATGCGACGCGCGGGCGTGAAACCGGGGGCGATGTCCGCGTTTGCCCTTTCCGCTCCATTATTCAATCCACTTTCCCTGCTTTATGGACTGACGCTCAGTCGGCCGCTGGTCATCATTTTGTTTGCCATCGGCTCACTGATTATCGTCACCACGCTGGGCCTGGTCTGGGATGCGCTTGCTGTGGGGACGGCAAAGCCGAACACCTTGTCCTGGGGGGAAGCGTCTGACACTGACGCGACGGGGGACCGGCAGGCAGGAACCTCCCAGGATCACCTGATTGGTCCGCGGCGACTGTTGGCGACGTTGGTGCATGTCGCTCGCGAACTGACCGGCACCAGCCTTGGTCTGACCATGCTGGCCGTCGCTGGCCTAGGGGTCCTGGCAGCCTTCCTTCCTTTTGGTGCGATGCAGCATTCGGTCGAACGCGACGACTGGCTGGCTCCATTGACGATGCTGGGTGTGGCCATCCCCGTTTACGCGACGCCGATGTTGGCGATGAGCCAGCTGGGGATGATGTTCCAGCATGCCAATTCTCCAGGCGCCGCTTTCACGTTATTGATCCTCGGCGCGGGCCTGAACTTGGCCACGCCGGTCTGGTTTGGGAAACACTACGGATTCAAAGCGACCGCGACATGGATGATTTCGCTGGTGGTCATCGTGCTAGGGATTTCTTACGCCATCAACCGACCGCTGATACCGCCGGGGGTCGAACCGGCCGGTCACACGCACGCCTTTGACGTTTACGCCAATCCATTATCGGTTTACGACCGTGCCGGATTGACGACGTTGCGGGGGCTGGTCACGAAAGTGGTGGACGTCAGCATGATGGCTTCCTTAGCGGCCCTGGGATTGCTCGGTCTCATCGGCGTCTGGTTACGCATCACGAAGGTCGATGAAGATCGGATGACGAACACAGCCAGCGCTCGATCGTTCGCTTCATCGCTTACATCGGCAGATGCCAATCCCCGAAAAGGGTTCGACATGGTCGTTCCGCCAAGCGTTATCGGAGCGACCATGCTGGCTGGCTTGATCGCACTGAGTGGCGTCGCCTGTTTCGCGTACTATCCCTCGCCGGAGGAGTGTCTCGACGAGATTCGTCTAGCGAGGGCCGAGTGCTTGTCGGCCGCGAACAGCGGTCAAGTCGATCACGCGTTGTATTGGTTGCCGGTTTGGGAAGAGTGGAGTCGCCGGCTGGAGGTTGGCACGTTCCTCCGCACCGGCGAGGTCCGTCCCTACCAGCGAATGCAAAGCTACTTGATTCGCAAAAAGCTGGAATTGCTCGAACACGAACTGGAGCACGATCCGCCGGAACCAGAGGAAATCAAGGGCGTGGTTCGTGAAATCCTGAGCACGAATTCCCGTTGGGTTCGCGCCTTTCGACGTTCCTGACCCTGACACCCTGCCCCTGGCACCCCGACCGCGGCTGGCGTCACGCGTTGCCCGAGTTGCAGGCAATTCGGGGTTCCCCTGGGCTTCCGGCGACGAGATGAACACTCATCGACTACAATCTTTTTTGGTCGGACCGGGTTCTTCTCCCCCTGCCAAATGCCCACGTCATGCAGAAACACAATCGTTCGCATCCTCGCGGCTTCACACTGATCGAGTTGCTGGTGGTGATTGGAATCATCGGCATGCTCGTCGCATTGTTGCTCCCCGCGGTCCAGTCGGCTCGTGAAGCCGCCCGCTCGGCCGACTGCAAGAATCGCATGCGACAGCTGGCACTGGCGGCTCATTTGCACCACGACGGATTGGGCTATTTGCCACCCGCGCGATACGAGGCTCGCCCCGACGCCGACGCCTCGGACCAGTGCGGACTCGAAACACCCACGTGGTTGGCTCGTGTCATGCCTTACATCGAACAAACGGCCCTCGGAGACCGCTGGGATCTTTCCAAGCCGTGGCATCAACACCCCGCGGCCGTGCGCACGACCGTGCCCGACATTTTCCTCTGCCCGTCCCGACGCAGCGGCACGCGACCTGTCGGAACACGAAACTTGCGAACCGCGGTGAGCGGCGGTGGTGGTCGCTTGCCTTGCGGATGCCCGCTTCCTCCCCGTCCCGTCGATGTTTCTCTGGATGTCGAGGGAGCGCTCAGTGATTACGCGGGGAACCATGGGGACCTATCCCCCGGCGCAACGGGCGAACCGACCGATTTTTACTACGGCGGAAACGGAACCGGCGTGATCATCAGCGTTCGACCGCGCTGCAGCGAAGGGAAAGCGATCGCGCCAGCGGATCGCATCAAGATGGCCTCGGTCAGCGATGGAACTTCCAGCACGTTTCTGTTCGGCGAAAAGTTCGTGCCACTCGATCGGCTTGGACAATTTCCCGAAGACTCACCTGCCTACGACGGCGACCATTTACCCGCTTCCTCTAGGCTGGCTGGTCCAGGACTGCGGTTGGCACACGGACCACGCGACGTTCTCGCCGACATGTTCTCCTTTGGAAGTTGGCATCCGGCGGGAGTGCACTTCGCACTCGTCGACGGCAGCGTCCGCATGTTCAGCGTTCAAACGGACACCAAGTTACTCGGTTCGCTCGCCAACCGTCGCGACGCCCGCGTGGTGGAGCTGCAAAATTGAACGCCCGCTGCCGTCGTGCGATCTGGCTGCTGCTCAGTGCCGCCATGACGCCGCTAGTCGTCGGTTGCGGCGACGCCGCGCCCCCATCCATCGGCTTCGTCCAGTTCAACGATGGCGAACCGGTTCGCTCGGGCAGCATCGAATTTCGATCGCTCGCTAACGGATCACGATACGCCGGTCGCATTGGACCTGACGGAAGCTTTTCCTTGACGGATCAAGCGGGCGATAGCGCGTTTCCGCCGGGCGACTACGAGATCGTCGTCGTTCAAATCGTCCTGACCGAGGACTTGGCCGCCGACGACCATCAGCACGGTCGCACGGTCCCCCGTCGCTACGCCGACTACTCCACCAGCGAACTACGGTTCTCCAATCAGGTCGCGCGGACCGCCCCGATTTTGATCGAATTGCAGCCAGGAATTTAAAATGCTTTTCGAGTTTGCCTCGAGCGCACGAAAGTCGCTACGTTCGTCTACTGGTCCTCCAGGAGCAACTGCAGCGCGTCGATGATGACAAAGCCTGCGGTTTGCCTGTTGCTGATGGTGATCGTCGTGTCGGCTCCGCTTTTCAGTTGGACATCGCCAACGACTCGGAAGAGTTGCCCCGAGGGCAACGGCTGGGTTTGATCGACAGTGAAGCGTTTTTCGTGGGATCCGCTGGTGACAATCAGCGGCACGTTTGTGGCACGGGTTTCGTGTGCGGAATAGGCCATCCGCAACTCGTATTGGCCGGATTTTGGCACGTTGATTCGAAATGTAGCCGTCGATTTCCCGTCACCCGTGGATTTCGAATCCTGCTTGCCGCTGAACACGTAGCCACTTCCAATGTGTGGTTTGAAATTCGTCGAACGAGACCAGTCCCCCGTCAGCTTCGCGCTCGTGTCGTCGAGTACGGTTCCCGCCAAAGTCTCGGGGGCGATGGAACCGTCGGTCGATGTTGATTCGGAGAACTCCGGCAATTCGAGAACCTGCTTCTGAGCCAGCAATCGCTTGCGGTACTGTGGGTACGGCAGCTCTTGCACGGCGACGTCCTGATCAGCCGTCAAGGCTGCCGCGACGCCCGCACTTTGGCCGATGATCATCCAGGTCCCCTCGATCCGCAGCGAGGAGATACCCACGTGCGTGCAGGAGAGCGCCACCGGCACAAGCAGGTTATCGCACTGCTCGGGCTTGGGCAGGATCGCGCGATACGGCACATGGTAAGCGTAGCCCTGCTTGGGATCCTTCCTTCGCACCGGGAAAATCGTTCCCTCGTTGATTACGCCCCCGGACTTGAACGCAGCCCGCTGGCAGTCGTGCGAGTCGATGGGGAACGACGAGATCGCGATTGGATCATCCTTCTCCGGTGTTTCCAGGATATCCTTCTGACTGATGACATACATGCCCTTCATTCTTCGCGACTCGCGGACGTAGAGCGCCGGTGAGAAGTGGCCGTAACTCGGAAATTCGTCTTTGCACAGGCCGAGCCCGGCGTACTTGTTGCGAATGCCTGCGGGGACCGCCGGATCGGTAGTCAGGAAGTGGAAAAACTCCAGCGTGTACTGCTTGTGCGCTTCCCAAATCCTCTTCCGTCCCTCCTCGTCGGCCGAGTGCCAGTCGGTTCCTCCACCGACCAGCCCCAGCGAGAACTGCCCGCCGATGGAGTTATTGCCATCGAGTTTGTCGCCGGGCAGGGGGTAGAGATCAAAACCGACACGCTTTTCCCCCGCCTGCAGGGCACGCCGGACGATCTCGAATCGGGCCGGGACATAATTCGCCGGTGCGGGCATGGGCACGCGGTTGCCCGGGTTCGTCGTCAGGCACAGCCGAAAGCTGTAGGTCATGACGTTCTTGTCGCCCGCTTCTTCCGGCCCGGGATCATTGGTTGTCACCAGAGGCAACAGCCTGCCTTCCTCGTCGAACCCGCTGATACTCATCCTTTTCTTCGGGTACTGCTTGCCGGCCAGCGATTCGCCATACTTCTCGCGACCTTCGCGTCCGATCGACCAGCCCACGCCTGCGGCCGCCATGAGATCGCCCTCATAGGTGCCGTCGACAAACACCCTGGCGGTAAACGTACCGTTCTTCGTGATCAGCGTCGTGATCCGCGGGCCTTCTTTTTGAACCGACTTCAGATAGCTACCTGTCCGCACTTTCACACCGGCCTCGTCCAGCATCTGCATCGTCACTCGCATGGCAACGTGCGGCTCGAAGGTCCACCGCGACTGGTCCTTCACAGACGGGTTGTACGGTGCCGGGAACCCACGATCCGTGTAATCCTGGACCACGCGTGTGTGCCATTCATCGAACAGTCCCATCACCGTCGTGCGGGCCATCTGGTTCGAATCGCAATGGCTCAGCCCGCCGGTATTCATCCCGCCGACGTGACCGGTCGGCTCTAGCAAAATCACCGACGCTCCTTCGCGCGCCGCGGCGATCGCAGCGCAAACCCCGCCGGGGGTCGATCCGTAGACGATCACATCGGCCGAGTCCTCGGCGACCCCTTGTTGGCTGACCGCCGCCACAAAAACGACGGCAAAAACGAACAGACGAATCCATGGCATGGCAATGCATCCACTTTTGTTGGGTTCAACAGGAAAATCTCGGCGAACGCGCCTTCCGTACTGACGTGCCGCCAAACCTCGCCGGCCCACCCGCTCCGTCCGCATGCTCGTTCTTCCCACAAGTCGGCCGCGGATTTGTTCGGCAACAGCTTCGTTGGAGGGTCTTGGTTGCGATTCGATTCAAGGAAGCGTTTCAAGCGTCTCCAAAATCGCCTGGGAATTCACCACGATTGCCACTCCTAGTCGTTTCCGAATTCTCCCACTCTGATAAACCATTTCATACCGCTCGTCGATGAAATGCTGTCCGTGAAGGAGCCCAATGACTCTCGTTGCAAAACCATCCCTTTCGGCAGTCTCGAAGCAAACAGGTCCGCCACTGTCGCCTTCGGACGTATTGCAATTCACTGGGTCCCTCGTCGGTGGGACCGGAGCCTTTGACCACGAATGCGGTCCCGCTTGTTTTCGAATGCTCCACCATCGGCGCGGCTTGGCCCAAGACTGTGGGGGTAGGTTTTTTCGCCACACCAACATCAAATTTCTTTTCGTCTCGTCTTTCGCCTGAACTGCACGAACCCCGCCTTTTTATACATCGGCAACGCAGCGGGATGGTCTAGCGTGCAGGTGTGCAGCCAGAGGCGATTTGGCTGATAGCTCCAGGCTTTGTCGATGGTCCACTGCAGAAACCACTTGCCCAATCCTCGGCCGATGAATTTGCTCGTCAGGCCGAACAGAACCAGTTCCACCTCATCGGGCTGGCGGCGATTGAGCTCAGTAAATCCTGCGAACGTCCCCTCCACCTCCAGCACGTGCAACTCGTCACGTGGGTCGTGGATGATCGCAGCCAGTTGCTCGTCCGAAAGCTGCTTTCGACTCTGCCAGTGGTAATCCTTGCCCACGGCGTCGTACAGCGCCCGGTAGGAGGGCACCGTCGGCGTCGGAACGTGCGTCACCGTCAGACCATCCCTGGGAGCTGGCACCACCCGCTGGGAAGGAGCAAGCATTTCCAGGTAGTGTGCCGTGACCTCAACTCGTTCCACAAGCTTTTCCTCTCCGGTTGCTGGTGCGAATGCCAGATTTGTCCTTCGCTTGACCCCAGAGACTGCAGCGATGAACCGTCGTGAAGCCAATCAAGGCTTCAGATGCGCATGGAAGAAGTCCCACATCGCCTTCATCGCTTTCTCCTGGTGCTCGGCGTCAAAACCGTGGCCCTGGCCCTTCAAGGCCAGCAATTCCCATCATGTTCATCGCGAACAGCGCGAAAATGGCACTGCAGTTGCTCCACTGAAATTTGCGTTGCTGCATGGGCTGTCTCCATCCGGCGGCGGGGAAATGGTTTTGCGTTGATTCTACCGCGTTGGACGCTACCGGGGTTACACGTTTTTGGTGGAGGCCGTCTCGCACCGGCCGCCGCCATCTTAGCGCATCCCCCGCCAGGCTCGGGGGGTGATGCGAGGAGCGACCGCCGTGGCTACGTTGCGACCTGCCGATCGCTCTGGTTTTTCGCGATGTTTCCAAGGACGTGGCGGGAATGGTCGAATTGGGGCGGGAAGGAGAACCGATGCCAAATTTCATCTGCACCACCTGTGGCACTCAGTTCGCCGACACGGACCAGCCACCCCCCGAGTGCAAAATTTGCTCGGATGAACGGCAGTTCGTCGGCTGGAACGGTCAGCAGTGGACGACGCTGGATGACCTTCAAGATTCGCACCGGAACGTGGTCCGGCTGGAAGAACCGGGCCTTTACGGCATCGGTATGGAGCCCGCCTTTGCGATCGGTCAGCGTGCGATGCTGGTCACACATCCGGATGGCAATGTCTTGTGGGATTGCATTCCGCTACTTGACGAGGGCCTGATTGCGATGGTCGAGGGCATCGGCGGGATTTCCTCCATCGCCATCAGTCATCCCCACTATTACACCAGCATGATTGAATGGAGCAAAACGTTCGATTGCCCCCTTCACCTCCATGCTGCCGACCAGCAGTGGGTGACCCGGCCTGATCCGGCCATCGAATTCTGGGAAGGCGAAACCAAGCATCTCGACAACGGCGTCACCCTTGTTCGCTGTGGCGGCCATTTTGACGGCGGCACCGTCCTGCACTGGCCTCAAGGATCAGGCGGCAAGGGAGTCATTCTCAGTGGTGACATTTTGCAAGTCGTTCAGGACCGCCGCTGGGTGAGCTTCATGTACAGTTACCCCAACCTGATCCCGCTGCCCATTTCAGCCGTTCGCCAGATCGTCGACGCCGTTGAGCCATTCGAGTTCGACAGAATCTATGGAGCGTGGTGGAAAAAAACGGTCCTCACCGATGCAAAGGCGACCGTGAAGCGATCGGCGGATCGATACATCGGAGCGATCAGGGAATGAAAGCTTCTGGACAAAGCTCCTGACCCAGGTTTTGATCAAGATGCGCATTCGCTAAGCTAAGGTTCGTACCAACTCCATTCGTTTTCTGCGTCAAGGTGAACCATGACACGGTTATTTTTCTGTCTGCTCGTCGCCGGAATTTCGCTGCCAGCGGTTGAAGCAGTTGCGGTTGCTGAGGACGCCAAAGAGGAGGCGATTCTGGAGGACCGCAAGCAAATCGAAGGCAAATGGAGCATCGTTTCCCTCGTCGTCGATGGCAACGAAGTGCCGGATAGCGAAGCCCGCAAGCATACGGTGATCAACAAAGCTGATGGTACCTGGAGCCTGCGAAAAGAGGGCGAAGTCATCAGCAAAGGGACAAGCAGCATCGACCCCACCAAGACCCCCAAAACCCTCGACTTCACAGTCACGGAAGGGGAAGGGAAAGGCAATCAATACCTTGGTATTTACGCACTCCATAAAAAGACTCGCAAGATGTGCTTTGCGCTACCCGCCCAGGAACGACCAAGCGAATTGACGTCTATGCCCGGAAGCAAGCTTGTTTGCGTCAAATTCGAGCGTCAGAAAACGGATAGCAAGTCAGCGAGATGAGGAACAACGTTCTGCAACGACTGCGGAATTCGACATGCAACCCAGCAAAGAACTTGCCTCGTGACCGAAGCAGAGAACCTCTTGGCAAACTTGCCGAGCTCGCTCCCCGAAGAACTTATCGAGGTCCTGGCGGAGAACCAGCACGTCCGGATCGAACGAATCGTCTCCACCGGTCACGCCAGCCCCGAAGGCTTCTGGTACGATCAACACGAACAGGAGTGGCTCGTTGTCTTGACAGGCGAAGCCATCCTGCGTTTTCAAAACGGAGATTCGGTTCACCTCAGATCCGGCGATCACGTGCTTATCCCGGCGTACCGAAAACATCGAGTCGAGTGGACGAGTCCCGAAGAGCCGACCGTGTGGCTCGCGGTGTTTTATGGAAGGTAGTTGACCTGCCGCATTTTTTTGTGCCAGGGCTTTGGCAAGGCCGGGGTCGCATAGACGAGGAGGTTTGGTGGGGGTAATTCGTTGCACGTTTATTTCCAGCGAATTGTTATCCGCAGTCCCGCGGGAAAAAGGCCCTTTGCACGAGGGCAAACGGAAGGCACACGAGCGACCCCAACAAGGCCATCAAGAGATCCTTCTGCGGGTCCCACACATCACCTTGCTGCCCATTGTAGGCTTCCGCAGCGGAGGGCGAGAGCGTTATCGCAATCTGCCACTCCAGCACTTCGTAGACCGCACCGATCGCCAAGACGCACGCGACGGCTAACCCCACCGCCCAACGGGACGGAACCGAGCCGAAGCATTGCAAGAACTCCGCGATTGGCGGCAGCCCGAGCAGCCCGGAGGCGAAATGCACGAGGCGGTCATAGTGGTTGCGTTCCCAACCAAACTGTTCGGAAAGCGTGCTACCAGTTAGTGCCATCGCGACATCATCGTAGGGAACGAATGAGTAAATCCAGCGAGCTCCAATCAAGTGAAGCCAAAGGAACGCAACGCAACAAACGAAAGCTGTCGTGGAGGGCTGAAAGCGGCTTACTGCGACAGCCAAAAGACAAATGCCGAATAAGGTTGGCATATGTTGAAGCACCAGTTCTTGCTGGTAGGGGGTGCCGACGAATGACAAAGGAATCGCCATCGCAGTCAGAATGACGATAAAAAGTCGAGAGCGCACGATTTCGTTCAGTCGGATAAGGGACACGATCAGACGGCGGCGGAAATGGATGTGCCATTTCGAGCCGCCCTGCCACCGCCGCTCGTGATGAATCCGTTTGTTCCGGACTGACAGTCACGCGGCGGCCAAGCGCGGAAGCCCCGCACAACGCCGCCATCATATCAGCCGGAGAGAACCGCGGTCAGGCAGTTTCTGCATGTCCCAGTCGAGCCGATGTTCCAGGAGATGCAGCCAGCTTTTCCAATCGATCCGACACCATGGACGTCGACCGCGCATCGACAGCCGGGAACGAAAAGTGGCGCTGTCCCGACCAAGAACCGCCAGGAGCCGCGAGAGATGAGGCGGCGGCTCGTCGAGCAACCGGATCGTAACCAGCCGCATTATTCGCAGAGCCGCCCGCTACTTCCCCCCACGCCACAGCGGCCGCTGGTTGGCCTTCAATTCCTTGTCGTACGCGGCGGCGAAGGCCGCCAGCCGCTCGATGATCTCCGGGTGCCCCGCGGCCACATCGTTTGACTCGCCGATGTCGGCGTCCAAGTCGTACAGCTGCGGCTTGCCGCCGGCCAGGCGAATCTTCCACTTGCCCATCCGCATGGCTTCGACGCGACCGTTCTTGTAATAGAACAGCCCTTCGGTGTCGTGCGGCGAGGTGGCCTCTGGGTCGCGGAGCAGGGGCGCAATGTCGTGGCCGTCGATCGCGTGCTGGGGCAGTTTGGCCCCGGTGATGGCGGCCAGCGTGGGCAGCAGGTCGACCGTTCCGGCCACGCTGTCGGTCACCTTGCCCGCCGGAATCACACCCGGCCAGCGGAACAGGCCCGCGACTCGCATGCCGCCCTCCCAGGTGGTGCCTTTGCCGTTACGCAGCGGCCCGGCCGATCCGCCGTGGTGTTTCTTGCTCAGCCACGGCCCGTTGTCCGAGGTGAAGACGACCAGCGTATTGTCCGCCACGCCCACCTCTTCGAGCGTGTTGAGCACCTCGCCCACCGACCAGTCGACGTGCTTCATCGTGATCCGGTAAGCCTGCTGAGGGTCCTCGATCCACAGGTCGTCGGTCACGAACAGCGGCACGTGGACCATGGTGTGCGGCATGTAGAGCAGAAACGGCCGCTCCTGGTTGTCTTTGATGAAGTTCACCGCCTGCTCGGTGTACCGCTTGGTGAGCGTGATCTGGTTGACCGGCGACTCGATGCTCGTTGCGTCGCGAAGCAGGTCGTTGTTGTAGATGTCCCACTTCTTCAGCTTCCAGATCTTGTCCAGATCCGCCGGGCCGTTGCCCCAGCCGGGCATGCGGGCCATGTCGTTGGAGTAGGGCAGCCCGTAGTAGTGGTCAAAGCCCTGGTTGGTGGGTAGGGTCTGGGGCTTGTCGCCGACGTGCCACTTGCCGATGCACATCGTGGCGTAGCCCTTCGTCTTGAGCACTTCGGCGATGGTCGTCTCGTCCGGGTGCAGGCCGACGCCGGAGCGCGGGCCGAGGACGCCGGGCATGCTGATCCGCGGCTGGTAACAGCCAGTCAGCAGCGACGCCCGCGAGGCGGAGCAGACGCAGTAGGCCGAGTAGAAGCTAGTGAACTTCATCCCGTCGCGGGCCAGCGTGTCGATGTGGGGCGTCTTGATGTCCGACGAGCCGTAGCAACCGAGGTCGCCATAGCCGTGATCGTCCATGAAGATGATCACCACGTTGGGCGTCTCAGCGGCGCGGGCCGTGGCAGCGGCAGTAAACCACGTCGCGATGGCCGACAGCAGGCCCGCGACAAACAGCACGCGGTGGGTGAAGCGTGGCATGATCGAAATCCCGGGGCGTTGGGGTGGCTTGATGATCGTATTGGCCCATTGGAATGCCTGTTTTCGCCCGGGGACAGTCCCCGAGCCATCGACTGGCAGTATGATACCCGGCTCCGCTCAGATGCAAGAACGGAAATGGGCGTGACGATTCTTATTCAGGCGTCCCAGGGCAGATCAGGCTGGTCGTGCTTGTCCAGCGCCTCGTGGCCTGCCCCCATTTTCTGTACCAGGGCTTGTGCAAGTCAGGGTCAGGGAAAAGGCATGGGGGTTCGGTGTGCTGCTGGAGCGGAGGGAGCGCAGCGACCGGAGCGGAAGCAGCACACCGACGAGCGAACTCCAAGGGGGTGGCAATGTCAAGCATTTATTGCTGCGGACAAAAACGTCTGTTAGTGACGCGCTTGTGCACTCAGGCGAGCTCGCCAAAAAAACGCCGTGCAGGCGACGGCGGCTCAACGGGACGGGATGCCGGGCGTCGACGAATCGATTTCCGCCGAGCCGTCGGATTGTTGTTGCAAACGTTCCAGCCTCTCCAGCCACTGTGGAAACCCTTGGTCAGTCTTTGCCGATACCTGCAGACATTCCATCCCCGGTCGCACGGCTTGCACGCTCGCTTGGGCTGCCGCCAAGTCGTATTCGACCACTTCGGCCAGGTCCATCTTCGTAATTGCGGCGAGGTCAGCGGTATGGAAGATGGTGGGATACTTCTGCGGTTTGTCTTCTCCTTCCGTGACGGAGAACAACACCACGCGCAGCATCTCTCCCAAGTCGTAGGTCGCCGGGCAAACCAGGTTGCCGACGTTTTCGATGAACAGAAAGTCAAGCTGCTGCAGGTCCCAATCGGCCAAGGCGTCGTTCACCATTTCGGCTTCGAGATGGCAGACGGTGCCTGTCGTGATCTGGCGGACCGGCACTCCCGAGCGTCCCAGCCGAACGGCGTCATTTTCGGTCGCCAAGTCCCCGACCAAGGCGGCCACTTTGTAACGCTGGGAAAGCTGCGAAAGGGTCTTTTCCAAGAACGCCGTTTTCCCCGATCCGGGACTGGAGACCAGGCTGACGACACAGACACCGGCATCACGGAAACGCGTGCGAAGCCTGCGCGAGGCGACGTCGTTCTGCTTCAAAATTTTGGTTCTGACTTGGACAAGTCTCGTTTGCTTGTTCATTGATCCACCTCCAATCCAACAAGTTCCAATTCTCGCCCGCCGATCACGTCGCCGGAGAGCGTTCCACAGCGGGCGCAACGAAGTTGTTGAACCGAATCGGCCAGCGAAGGACCACCGCATGTCGGGCAGTGGATGGTTACCGGCACGTCCTCGATCACTAAATCGGCTCCGTCCAGCAGCGATCCGTCCCGCGCCAGTTCAAAAGCCAAGCGCAACGATTCCTTCACGACACCGGATAGAGCCCCCAGTTTCACATGCACGCTCCTGATTCCGGTCAACTCCAGACGCCGAGCTTCTTCACCGGCAACGTCAACCAGGCTGATAGCGATGGATAACTCGTGCATTCCAGTCCCCTTGAACCAATCAACAAATCCTCGGTAGCTGATCACTCGCTAGCTGACTGCCGCCGCCGGACGGCGCGACAGCCCGGGGGCGACGGCTTTGGCTTGCATGACGCTGCCGTCTTTGGACACCGGAGCCATCGCTCGGAAAATCCGGAGCATGGAGGCCGTGCACCCTGCTTTCGCCCGCTACCCACGATGATCGCGGAAGAACCTGCATCGTAGAAGGTGCCGCGGCGGGCGGCTGAAAATCCAGCAGCTTGGGATCGGGCATGATCTCTTCCAGGCGGCGGGTGCCGAGCCACTGGCCCGTGAAGTTGGAGACGAAGACCTGGATGAGGCGATCTTTCAGCAGCCGCCGTGTTTCGGCCTCCAGCACGGTGGGATCGCTAAGTTTGCCGGCGGCGGCGAGTTCCCGGAGCCGGCTGTCCGGCGGGCCGCTGGTAAGGAAGTAAGAGAGGCGGGAGGCGAGGCCAAAATCGTCCAGTCGGCCGGGCTGGTTTTCCCGATAGAGGAAGTCGGGAGAGACGAGGGCGGTGCGAATGGCCAGGTGCATGCCGTCGTCGAAGCTGTGCCCTGCGGAGGTGTGCTGCGTGACGATGTTCAGGTAGCCGAGCAGTTCTTCGTCGGTAAGGGCAGCGATGCTGCGGCCAGCTGGCTGTTTTGAGTCTTACGCCTTCGCCAGACCATTCTTCAAGATTCTCTTTGCATAGCTCAAACCACTTGTCGCTGACATCACCGTCACGGGATTCCCTGACGCTGCCGAGAGCGTTCACACGAGCCAATGCGTTTTGAAATCGCGTTTGAACCTCTGTCTCTGCAGGAACGAATGATCCCCATTCCCGATCTTGCTTGTCGTATTGTGCATCCCACGGCGTGAATAAAACGCGAACGACTCTACCCAAAAATTGAGCTGACATCGAATATTAGTCCGATTCGACGTACATTCCCGTGCCAACCGCCGCCGTGTGGATGCGTTCCGCTTCCGCCACCGCGAACCCGATGGCAGCCATCAGGACCCCATCCTGCTGCCAGACAACGGCCTCGCGTTCCCGATCGAAGGTGTTTGTCCGGGCGGCGCGATCCCCGGGACCGTCAAAAAGCCGGATATAGTACCCCCCCGCGGTGAACGGGGCGAAGTATTCGTCGAAAATGCTTCCGGCGTGCTCCTGGATCCCATCGGCGAGCCGGAAGACGAGCACCCTTTTCCCGTCGTCGTCGGCGAAGCGGGCCTCGACTTCGTGCAGGGTAAGCTCTCCTTTCCCTCCGGTGGTCTGGGAACCTCCCGAGACCGAGGTGGCTGGGAAGCCGGCCCGCTCGAGCAGCCGGCGGACCGCATCGATGGTTTCCTGGGACGGATTGACCGCATTTTCGGCGGTTCGTTCAGGCCTTTCCGGATCTTCACGATCGCCCGAAAGCGGAGGAGCGGCGGAGTCGCTGTTGCGGCCGTCATCCTCGGAATTTCGGATCGATTCGAGCCACTCTCGCGGCGCCGGCGAATCCTTGATCGGAGGCAAGGGCGGCAGCGGCTCAGCGGCGGGATTCGCCTGGTGGAACTCGACGCGAGCCTCCGCAGGCGCGACCGGGGCTTCCACAGGGGCGACCGCAGTCTCGGCAGGGGAACCGTCCCCGCTGGTCTCCGCCGGTTTCCGTCGGTCGCAGGAGACTGAAAGAAGGATCAAGGCGGTAAGCAGCCCGGTTTGGGCCGTCGGGGGGAGGAAGCGGGTCATGGAGTCGCAGCAGGTTCAGGAAGGGGAAGCGGGGGACGCTCTTTGTCTCCCTCGTCGGAATCGAAGTGATCGCTGGCGGCGTCCTTCGGTTTGCGACGGTCATTCGGAAACCAGCCGATTCCGGGCCAGCTCTCCGGCTCGTAATCGCCCCATCGCCAAGCGGCACGATTTGGCTGGATGATCCAGTCTCGTGTGCGGAGCTGATGAAAATAGCGTTTCAACCAGTAATCACTGCGTCCCTTTCGTCCCTGAGGAATGGTGATGATGTATCCGCTCGCCTCGAAAGCGGTAATCGGGAAGTCCGGTCCGGGAGATTTGTCGAACAGGTTCTCAGGACCGTGGTGGGTGACGTCGCCACCGATGTAATTGGCGCGGATGCGCACCGCATGGTTGATGCGCCGGATCAGGTCGACTTGAAAGGGACGGATGCCACCCATTTCCGGGTCGTTCAAGGGCTTTTTCGGCTGAAACCGCGTGGCGAAGGCCAGCATGTCGTAGTCCGCCGTGAGCGGCTTGCCAGAGCGAGGGTCTGCCAAGATTTCCAGAGGACGTGTCCCCCGCCGCTCGATCTCCTGCAGCGGAATTTCGAGGGGGGCCGGCGGCTTTCGCGGGTCGAAGATTCCGCCATCCCCGTTTCGCCAGCCACGCAAGGCTCCGTTTTCCATCTCCTCAAGCACCACGGCGCGCTCGGGATCGTCGATGCCCTCTACCACGAGGACGCGGCACTGGACCCCGCCCACTTCCACCGCGAGGGGAAGCCGTTTCGCATACCCCGTGGCGAGGCACTCCTGCACCTTTCCGTCGAAATCGTCGATCTCCTCCTGACGATTTTCCTCGACGAAATGAAGTTTCGAGAATCGCTGTTCGACAGGGAGATATCCTTTCTGAGGGCCCCAGCTCGAACTCTTGCCCTTCACGTGCATGTCCTTGGTGGCGTTGTGCGCGGCGATGAGGGCCGTGGCATTTCGGTTGACGGGGCGACCCAGGATGACAACGTCCTCGTCCATGGCCACCCGCGAAATCGCCTCGGCGTGGGAGGGGACGTAGCCCGACGCCGCGATGGCTTCCGCACGTGCCGTGGGATCCTGCTCCACCTCGAAGGGCTCAATGTTCTGAAGCAGGGGAGGGACCGGGAAACCAGCGCGGTGGAAGTTCCGCTCCGGGCCGTCCAGCAGCGAGATGACGGCGCGCTGCACTCGGCGATAACGCGGGGCGTAGCTGTGCAATACTCCCCCGATCTGGGTCGTGTATTTGACAGGCAGCCCACCGATCTGGCTCTCGACCCGCACCACGAGATCGTTCTGGGTGTTGCCGAAGATGGCGGCGCGGACCAGGCTATTCAGCACGCCGCGGTCTCGGATGCGCAGCGGCAGTTCGTCCGCGAAGGCGCCGATCCCCGGATCGCGACGCCCCCCGCCCGACGGGGCGCCGGATTCCAGAGTCAGGATCTCGCCATAGATACGCTCCAGTTCGCGCCCCTGGCCGCGCACGGTCAGGAATTCTCGCGCCACATCGCCCCGAACCCAGCGCAGCCAGAACGCGGCCGCCCGCAGGACCAGTTCGTAATCACCGCCAAAGTCCTTGAGGTCGGGCAGCCGCGCCCAGCAGACGACCGCATGGGAGGGCACCGGGGTGGCTCCGATCCGGACAAGGGCCTCGTTCCGCATCCCCGGAAGATGCGGCAGCTGATCCCGAACTGCCTCGGTCACTTCGTAGCCCGAGAACCACGAGAGCATGGAGGCCCCGGCCCGCTCCACATCCGCCGGGGAGAAGGAGAGGCCCGGAAAGTCGAAACGGTGCAGAAGCGGCTCCGGGAGCTCCCGGAAGATGAGGGCAAAGTGGCCCAGATCGCTGCCGGAGTGCGGCGTGCAAATCGTGACGAGACGACGGATGTCGCCCGCCTGGAAGTTGTCCACCCGTCGATAGCCGACCGTGCGGTTGCGGTCGAACCCGATCGTGCCATGGAGGCCCGCGGGATTGTAATGCTCCGAAGCCCAAAGCCGGGCGATCAGGCCGCCAAGACTATGACCGACCACGTCGACCTGGGTCGTCGCGACGTCGAGCGTTTCGCGATAGGTGTGCAGCGCGTCGTAGATCCCGCCGGAGTTGGCCCACAGGACCCGCCGGTTCCGCGGGAAACTGCTGTCGCCGGCGGCGCGGCTGCCATTGGTTTCCGAAAAGTCGACCGGGAACGGAGCGTGGCCGGCAGCCTGCAGGGCCTGCCTCATGGAAATGGCGCCGTGCCGGAGATCTTCCACGGGCGGCGAGGTGGTCCAGCAGTCCTGCGGGTTGTCGAAGGTGCCGTGCACGAGCACGACGGGCGGGCGAATGAGCCGCAAGTTGGTCTCCCGGGTGATCTCCTCGAGCTCCGGGTCGCCCGGATCGAGCGTCACCTTGAGCGGAACTTCACGATAGGCCACCGCACCCTCGATCCGCCGATCCCGCCCGGGGCCGCGGTCCTCCGAGCCCGGCAAGGTCACGGGCGGCGTGTAGACAGCGAAGGCGTAGTGCTGCTCTTCCGTCGGGTGCGTGCGGCCGCCACGGAGCATCACGAGCGAGCCCGCCGATTCCCCCTCCAAACCGACCGCGACTCGTCCCGGCATATCGACTCCGACACGGAGCACGACCCGGCTGACACCGTCCGCGCAGACCCCCGCGCGTTTCTCGGCGAGGACGCGGAGCAGCTCCGCAGGATCCCCGATGTCCTTTACCGGCAATCCGCCGGTATAGAGCGGATTCGCATCGAAGATCTCGATGCTCTCGATTGCGGGGATTTCCGGTTGCGGCTCCGGTTCCGGACGGGAGTCGGGCTCGGGATGGGGCTCCGGATCAGGGCGAGACGCGTCGCCGGTCAGCTCCTCGGCCACGATGCCGGCGATCCGCTCGAGCAGTCCGGTAAACTGGGCCTCGCTCATCGCGGGCACCCACGTATCGGTGACCCGCTTCGCTTCGACGTGGACCCCGAGGCGGAAATCGTCCCGCTCCGCCATGAAATACCCGTCCAAGGATATAGGACGATCCACCTCCACGGCTCGGGATTCGAGTGTGTTCACCAGTTCGGATTGCTGGCCTACCTCGTGTTCCTTCCCGATCCTCCCGGGGAATCCATGCAGTTGCACCGCCTGGTCGCTCACCAATCTTCGGTAGTGCACCCTCTCGATGTCGTACTTCGCAAGACGGTTGAAGCGCAAGGGCCCCCGCGATTCCAACGTTTTCACCATGTCGGAATGCTCCTTATCCTGGAAGGTTCGAGTGGCGGGCGCGTCTCTCCAGTCCGATTCCCGAGGCCTCCACTGATCCGACAAAAAGATCGAGACCCGCTGCGACGGTTTTGTCAGGGTGCGAGTGCCAGTCCGCTTGATCTCGCTCTGGACCGTTCCCTCGATGCGTTGTCCTTGCAGCACCGGGATTTCACGTTCCAGCACCTCCTCCTCGGCACCATACCGGGCCGTGCCATCGGCCACCGCCATGCCGGGCCGCATCTCCAGGAATTCCGATTCGCCGGCGGGGATCCGGAGTCCGAAACTGCCGAGCTGCCCCTCCAGTCGCTCTGCGATTCGTTCGACGATCGCGATCCGCGAATCCAAGTCGGTTTGAGCGAAAGCGCAAGCGGGGAAGAGAATCGCCGCCGCGATGAGCTGGCACCACTGGGAAACCAAACCCGGCATGGCACGGCCCGACCCGATCGAGCGGAACCGGGAAACGGCGAAGAAATCGCGAAAGAATTCGCATGGACCCGTTTTCATAGCTCCCACCTCGACGCGGTGATCACGTGGTACGAGAAATCGTTAAACAGAACCAGGTTGAAAAAGGAAAGCTATCGAGGCGAAACACGATTCTCGCATTGACTGCCAGGAATCCCATTCGTCGACTCAATCGTTAGCGTTTGGACTCCTTTTTTCAACCCCTGACGCTCTCCCCGAACACAGCGCTCCGAACACAGCGCTCCGAACACAGCGCTCCGAACACAGCGC